>NZ_JARESX010000011.1:0-131846 GCF_046026435.1 Paraburkholderia sp. RL17-381-BIF-C
GATCGCACGCCGTGCAACACAGGCGCGCATAGTGCGGTGTTGCCAACACTGGCAAGCTTGCAGTCCGGACCCTGACGATTCGAAAGAGTGACTCGCGTAGCAGGCGACGTGTCTCGTCGAATTGGTGTGGGATGTCGTCTAGGTTAACGGCGGTGCGCGGCACGAGTTGAGCGAATTTTCGAATGGGCCTTGATGACGGCGCCCCAAGTGCATCGTGCTGATTCGGTCGGCCGGACGCTCGACCATTTTGTGCGTTACACGTGCGCTGGATGGCTGGCGAAGGCTGGCGTGACGTCGAAAGGTTCGTCCGGGCCGAACTGCTCCGGAAGGTCATTGACCTGGCTCGACCCTGAGCGGCCGCAGGCGTTGGGCAATCATCAATGGCGGATGACGGACCCATTTCGGACGTCGGTCACACTATTCGATGCACCTTTCAGTCCGCGGACTGTCGAGTTACTCGTTTGACGTGACGAAGCGCATTTGCGATCCTGCTCAGCCCTTGCTCTCAGGAAACAGACATCCGCCATCGCGGACCAGCGCCTTCAGCTCTTCGCCCACTTGGGCGGGATTCGCAGCTAACCGAGCACTGAACTCCTTATCGCGCAGCACGTACGATTTCCGATCATATTTCGCACTCCATATCACTACACTGACTACAACCGGAATAAGGTCCAGACCTTTCTCTGTCAGCGTGTAGAAGTCCTTGCGCCTGTCGTCGGGATTGGGCGCCCTCGAGAGAATGCCTTGCTCCTCAAGAAAGGCAAGGCGGGACGCGAGGACATTGGTCGCGATTCCCTCTTCCGATTTCAGGAATTCGCCATACGTCTTTTTACCGTTGAAAACGATGTCGCGAATGATCAGGAGCGACCAGCGGTCGCCAAAGATCTCCACGCCGTAGTTCACCGCGCAGTGGGATCGAACATCTTCTTTACGTGCTGTCTTCATGGCTACATCTTAACATCGCTTGCATATGACAAGTGAATTTCAATCGTTTACTTGTTTTTTGCAAGTGATGTGTTTAGCATGGTCTGCAGCGGTGCAGGCACCAGTCAACTCACCAGGAGACTGCACATGAGCACGATCAGCATCATCGGCGCGGGCAGTATGGCCGCAGCGATCGGTCGCCTTGCAGTCAAGGCTGGACACACTATTGAGGTGATGAGTCGCGATAAGGCGCAGGCCCTGACCCGCCAGTTCGGTGCTGGTGCGACGACCAGGACGTTCGGCGCCGCACCGGCGGGCGACCTCGTTGTCCTGGCGGGTCGCTACGCCGCCGGTCTCGAAGTAGTGAAGCAGTACCGCAAAACGCTAGCAGGCAAGCTCGTCATTGACATCACTAATCCCATCGACTCGGGCTTCAGGGGATTTGTGACTCCAGAGGGCAGTTTCGGCGCGAGGGAGATCGTTAAGGCGGCGCCTGCCTATGCGGATGTTTTTAAGGCGTTCAACACCCAGTTCTCTCATGTTGTCCTGGCTACCGCTCCAGTTCAAGGTCGCCACTTCATCTCATCACATCACCCACAAGGGGGAGTTTTATGCACGTTTTCATCACTGGCGGGACCGGCCACGCCGGTTCGCACATCATCCCCGACCTCGTCTCGGCTGGCCACGAGGTCACCGCCTTGGCGCGAACGGACGAGTCGGCTGCTGCGGTGTCCGCTCTCGGCGCCAAGGCGCGTCGCGGAGATCTTAGCGACCTCGATGGGCTCAAAGCGGCAGCGGCCGAGTCCGACGGCGTCATCCACGTCGGATACCGGGCTGACCTGCTTCAAGCCGGTGGGATCGCCGCCTTGGGCGATTCGGAGCTCTCAATCGTGCTCGCTTTCGGCGAGGCGCTGGCGGGGACCGGTAAACCGCTGGTCGTCGCAGGCAGCATCGGCGCGCCCACGAACGTGGGTCGGGAGGCCCCTATTGTCGCGCCGGTCAGCCTGGGCCGACCGGCGACAGAGGATGACCCCGCCCTTCCCAGCAGGCCCCTGGACGCAGGCACCCTGCGGGCTCGCAACGTCGTGGAGACCGCTGTCGTCGGCCTTGCCGAGCAAGGCGTGCGGTCTTCGGTCGTGCGGATTCCCCTCATCGCACACAGCACGGCCGATCGCGTCGGCTTCCTCCAGATCCTGATCGGGCTTGCGAAGGAGAAAGGCGTCATTGGCTACCCCGGAGACGGCGAGAACCGGTGGCCTGCCGTGCACATCCGCGATCTGGCCTCTTTGTTCCGACTGGCATTGGAGAAAGGTGCTGCCGGCAAGACCTGGCACGCTGTTGCCGACGAGGGTATCCGGTTCCGCGAGATTGCTGAGGCCATCGCCGCTCGCCTGAGCGTGCCCGCCGTGAGCATTCCCGCTGACGAACTGATGGTGCCCGGCTACTTCGGGTTCCTCTCGGCTGTGGTCACGGGCGACTTCCCGGCGTCCAACGCCATCACGCGCAAGGCTCTCGGCTGGGAGCCTGCTCAGCCAGGCCTGCTCGAGGACATGGGCAACGGTCATTATTTCCCCGCCGGCTGAACTGGGCCGACGGCAGGGAGCCGGGTCGGAACGAGCCCGCAGACAGCAATGCCCCAACTAACGAGGAAACTGCACATGAGCACTATCAGCATTATCGGAACAGGAGCGATGGCCACTGCGATCGCTGGCCGCGTCGCCAAGGCTGGACAGGCTGTCGAGGTGATCAGCCGCGATAACGCAAAGGCGCAGGCACTGGCCGACCAGCTCGCGTCCGGAGCGATCACAGGGAAGTACGGCGCCGCGCCGGCGGGCGACATCGTCATTCTCGCCGTGCCATACCCCAGCGCGGCGGCGGTGGTGGCCGACTTCGGAAAGGCGCTCGACGGCAAAGTCATCGTCGACATCACCAACCCGGTTGCGCCCGACCTTTCGGGCCTCGTGACTCCGCACGGCAGTTCCGGTGCGCAGGAGACCGCCAAGGGCCTTCCCGCCGGCGCCCATGTCGTGAAGGCCTTCAATACCATCTTCGGTCACGTACTCGCCAAGGGTGGACGCCTCGACGCGTTTATCGCAGCCGACGACACAAAAGCCAAGGCGCGTGTCTCGACCTTCCTCGAAACTATCGGGCTGCGTCCGCTCGATGTCGGAGGCCTGCAGATGGCCCAGACGCTTGAGGCGCTCGGCCTGATGATGATCGGCTTGGCCAAAAACGGCGCTGGCACCTGGGACATCGCCTTGAAGGTCGATATCGGCTGAATCAGCGACGTCACGTTCTCATCGGCGGGCCGATAGCGTGTCCAGTCAGAGCGGACACGGCCGGAGATAAGAGAAGGGAGACATCGGGATGAGCGTCGATCAGAATGTCCAGATCGTAAAGGACTTTTTTGCGGCAGTCGGCCGCGGTGATATGCAAAGTCTGCTGGCCTTGTGTGCCGGAGATGTTGAATGGATCATTCCCGGCGAAGACTGGCCGCTGGCAGGCACGCGCCGCGGGCACGACGGGTTGGAAGATCTTCTCCAGAAAGAATCCGAACCAATGGAGACTTCATTCGTGGAGACACGTGAATTCGTCGCGCAGGGAGACCGGGTGCTCGTGATCGGGTTTGCTAAGGGAAGGGTTAAGGCCACCAAGAGGACATGGGAAGATCATTGGGTCTTCGCCATTACTGTTCAAAATGGCAAGCCGACGATCATTCGGGAATATGTCGACACACAAGCATTGGCGCGAGCGTCCGAGATGCCGTGAGTCCGGGCCGTGGCCGGTCGCGCTTGTGCGTTAAGTATGAGATGCCTTGGTAAGTGCCGCTAGTCGACGGCGAGCCGAAGCGCTCGTCGCCATTCAACCACATTGCAGGACAAAGCCGGAACCAAATCACCCTTGCAAGAACCCGACGCAATTCGATCAACGTTGTATCAAACCGAAGCCGGACAAATCCGTTGACTCGAAAAAAACATTCACTGATTAATCAGTAACTCGAAGAATATCAGCATCAAACAAATTTCCCGAGGGCGGACACTGACTCGACCAACCCAGCAACGTGACAGCACCGCCGGGACTGATAAATCGTCGTCCAGACAACCATTCCCGGTCGCTTCACGTCTCCCCATCAGATCCGCGCGTAGATCGAACTGCCGATCGTCAGCGTCGTCGCGGTGGTCGACGCGAAACGGATTTCGTAAAGGTCGCGTCCAAAATTGCCCGGCACTTTAATCGACATGCCGCCGAGCGTATCGCTCACCGGCACGAACAGTTGATAGCGAAGATCTTCGTTGCCGTACAGCACGTAGCCCGGAAGCTCGGCGAGTGTCGCGAAAAACGCCGGCGGATTGCCAAGAACGGCAATCGGCACCGCGCTAGGCGAATCGTTGGTCAATGTCCATTGCGTGCCGACGCGTTGCTGCCACGCGCTGTCGAGCGCCGCCAGCGGTGCGAGTTGCTGACCGACCGGCAGCGTCAGATACGCATAGCCCGCGCCCGGCACGACCCGCTTCATCAGATAGCGAAAGCTGAACGCACTTCCTTCACTGTCGTTGCCCGACACGACGGCGAAGCGATACGACGCCGTATCGGTATCGCTCCACCACCAGCCGTCGCTGCGATACCGGTATGCGCCGATCTGCGCCCAGCCTCGCGTATCGGCGTCCCACTGGTTGATCTGCAGACTACCGTCCGCGTTGGCGAGCACCTGGTACGGCGAATCGGAATTGCCGTAGATGCCCGCTCCGCTCGCAATGCCCGGCCCCGATGCGACCGGCGGCGCCGTCGTACCGAGCTTCGCTGGCAGCGACGGAATCGTGCCATCTTCCTTCAACGCCGACAGCACCAGCGTTTCGGCAATCGCGCGGGCGTTGTAGCCCGCATTGCCGGTTACCAGTAGCGCGAACTGCGAGTTGGGCACAACGAAAAATTCGGTCGAGTAGAACGCGGTGCCGCCGTCCTTTTCCCAGCCCAGTACGCCTGCGGCGTTGAGCGCCGGCTGCACGACCGTGTCCCAGCCGAGACCCCAGCGCCATTCCGGCGACGGGTTGATCGTCAGGCTTTTTGTCTGATCCATACCCATCTGCGCGATGCCCGCTGCAGACACGATGCGCTGTCCCTGGAACACGCCGCCGCCGTAGATCATCTGCGCGAGATTCATCATGTCGGTGGGCGTCGAGCTCAGTCCGCCGGTTGCGTACGCATTGACGAATTCCTGATGCTGCGTGCCGTTCACGTACGGCAGCGAGAACGATCCGCTGGACGGCACGCTCGTCAGATAGCTGGATTGGGTCATTTTCAGCGGCGCGAGAATCGCCGACTGGACGAAGTCCGCGAAGCTCTGCCCCGTCATGGCAAGCACGATCTGCTCGACCATCGTGAAGCCGTCGTTGCAATAGACGGCCAGCTCACCAGGGAGATGCTTCAGGTGCGTGTTGGCGAGTTCGGCTTGCGTGTCGGCCGCGTAGCCGGCGACCGGCTGAAACGTGAAGAGATTGCGCCCATTCGTGCCAGGCAGACCGGACGCATGCGACAGCAGATGACGCGTGGTGATCTGCGCGTATTCCGGCGACAACATCGTGAAGGTCGGTAGATATTTGACGATCGGTGTGTCGAGCGTGATCAGCCCGCGATCGACGAGGATCGTCGCCGCCAGCGCCGGAAACAACTTGCTGACCGAACCGATGTTAAAACGCGTTTGCGGCGTTGCCTTGATCTGCCCCGGCACCGACGCCAACCCGAACGCCTGCTGCCAGACCACCGTGCTGCCCTTGACCATCGCGACCGAGATTGCCGCAACGGGATTCGTTGGATCACTGACGGCCTGCTGGATCATCTGTTGGCCGAGCGCAATGGTCTGCTGATAAGGCGCCGAATGGATGTCGTTGTTACCGCAGCCGGGCAGCACCGCCGCGAGCACCCCGGCGCCGGTGTAGCCGAGAAACTGCCGACGGCCTTCGTTGAAGAGAACCTCGTGATTGCGATCGCACTTGGCCATGGCATTCCCCTTTGTTCTGGTCTCCAGGACTTACAAAAAGCGCTTTTCTTCAACCATCGCCGACAATGCGGCAAAGACAAACTTCGCAAATTTGACGCGTGGCACGGTGTGTTTGAATGGGCCACAGTGTCCCAGATCGTAGCCGTGCGGTTCGAGCGCGAGTAGCGACGTGTCGAGATGGTACGACGCTTTGGCTCAAGGGTGTGCCCAACGGGTGACATGATACTCTTCGGAGTCCACGCGTTGCGCTGCGCCTGATGTCCGAAATTGTTGTTCTCTGCACCGCAAGATGTGACCTGCGCCAACGGAGGTCCGTGAATGCCCCGGAGGGGAAGTATCGGATACGAGACTCGCAGCCGTAAAGCGGTCCGTCGAATTGCCCGCGCCATTTGTGTGGTTTTGCTACGGGCCAGAACCTACGATGACTCGCCGTCGCCGGGAGAGAAATGCCGAAGCGCGTCTTCTCGGGGCAGTTCTGCAGGAGCATCGCCCGCGAGCCCGTAGACCTCGATGCCACTCAACAAACCGCCGCTCTCGAATATGAATATCCCGGCTGGTTCATCGTCTGGGCCGAAAATAAAGTCCCCGAGGATATGTACGCCCGGTGATGCAGGTCCGCGGTCCTTGATCTGGAAATTGATGGACCCACAGCCGCACGGACAGCGCCATGGCGTGACCTCGGCCGCTGCGAGTTGTTCGAAAAACTCTCGCGCTTTCGGCTCGCCGTGCTCAAGCATCCAACGAGCGAGCGACATCTCGGATGCAGACAATGGGCGGTTTTGTTCGTGAGTATCCATGGTGTGAGAATTCAGCCAGCGCCTGCCAGTTTAACAGTCCGGAATAGATGGCTATCCTCTCTCATCAGAGACACCCAAAGCGGACACTAGTGAATGATTCAAGCTGGCCGCACTCAGCTAGATGATGAACACCGCAGGTCGACCCCAGCGGCCGTTTGATTCTCACCACCGTAGCCATTCACCCGTGAGTCTGCTCTGCAGAGCAGAAACGGTCATAACAAGCCGCACTCTCACTAACGAAACGCAGGATCAGGGCGTCCAGCGATAAACGGTAATGCTGGAACCTTTGACGTTGTTCTTCGTGACCACGTATTCGCCCGTCGACCGACGGTATGCCCTGACGCCGTACATCGAATCGATGGCGCTGCTGGCGTCAACAGTACCTGTACCGGTGTTGACCAGTGTGGTGTCGAGGTTGCCAGTAGCGAGATTGATGGCGTCGATGTTCGGCAAAGCTTGTCCGCTACCGAACCAGTAGCCGACAAACAGATAGCTGCCGGCCGCGTCAATCGACTTGGCGCCAGCGTGGGAGAGGTTGATCACCGGATTGGGTGTCGTGGTGTTGCCCGCGCTCCAGCCGTGATACACCTCAATCCGCGTACCTATCGACGTCCAGTCCGTACTCCCAACAATCCCCTGTCCGAGAATCATGGTGTCGCTATCTGCGAGGTAGACGATGCGCGTCAACGGCTTGATGCTCTCGGGAATGCGAATGGGGATGCCGGGCCCCCATGCTGGCTTGCCGCTGGCGTCGAAGCCGATCAGCGGATAGTGGTAGATGTAACCGGTCTTGTCCAGGCCAGCCCACACGCCTCCTTTGCTGTCAATGCAAAAGCCCGCCCTGACCGCTGCGGTCGTCTTGAACGCCGCACCAGGAAGCGTGGCGTCCGGTATTGCGATGTAGCCATTCGCAGCATTGAAGTGAAAGAAGTAATAGGTATCGGGATTCTGGCCGGATGCAACGAGGATGCGGTTTGCGCCGACGGTGGCAAGCTGACCGAAATGCTCGTCCCGCGAGCGATCGTTGATGTTGATTCGCGGGTCGGATGGATACTCGAACGGATCGACAGTGTTCGCTACGAAGGTTCCCCCTGCGGTGCCGGTGTAGACGTCGGTGCCGCCATAGAAGTAGACGCCGTCAGTACCCGGGTCCGCAGCGGCGATCCCCTCAAAGTTGAGAGACTGAAGCTTCCATTGCAGCCGACCAGAACTGCTGTAAGAGTGAATGTCAGTGCCGCCGTCGCGGCCGAGATCCCAGCTTCCACCCCACGGATTGTTGAGCACATAGAGGTTGCCTGCGGTGTCCTTGCCGATGCCAGTGACGCGGGTAAAGCGCTTGTCACCAACCTGCCCTTTGATTCCCGTCGTGGAATCGAGATAACCGCCCTGAATACCGAATGTACCGGCCAGCGCTGGCGTGCCCGAAAGCTTGTAGCGCTTGATGTTCATATCGGGGCCTTCGTCCCCAACCATGAGTTGCCCCGATGACGCATCGAAATAAAGTGCCGATGGCCGCGCCCCACCCGGCATCTGGATCGTGTTCAACAGCGCGCCGGTTGGACTGAACCCGACGACCGAGCCCTCGCCTTTCTGTGCGACCCAGACGTTGCCCGCGCCATCTACCGCGAGGGCGCCCGGGCCCGTGACGTTGATGTCCCGCTTCCAGACACCGTCGGTGGTGAATATCCGCACGCGATTGCCATAGAAGTCGCTCGCATAAAGGAGCGAGGCCGCCGTGGCCAATCCAGTGACGACGTCGACCCGGGGCAGGTTGTTAAATGCGCTGACCTGAATCAGGAGATCGCGAGTCCTGGTGGTGCGGTTGTACCGACCCACCGCGCCACTTCCGTATGTCCCGCCGGGCTGCAGTGCCACGAAGATCGACGTCGCGCTGCCCGTGATCGCGCCGCCCTGAAACTCTCCGTGCGCTCCAATCGAGCCGAGGCTCTTGCCGGCCTGGTAGACAGCGACGCCACCCTCGTACTCGTCCCACATTGAAGCCGTGTAGATGACGCCTTCGGGCGCGACCCACATGGAACGCGCGGTGTTACCCACGTGGGCGGCGAGGGTGCCATAGGTGTTCGCCAGCCAGTCCGTGGTGTTTTCCGACTGACAGGTCGGCGCAACCGAGGCGATCACTGCGGCGAGGATCACAGCATGAATCCGCCTTTGCTCGACCATGACCGATGCTCTCCAGAGGTAGTGATCATTCACGTGAATGGTCGGCCAGCGAGATTCCAGATTCGTGATCGGTGGCTTACGTATGAACATATGCAACTCTTTACGCCTTTGCAAGCCATACCGGGACTTTGCATAGGGAGACGAATTGCTATCTTGAACGAAGCTGGGCCTCCTTCCTGTTGGCCGCTTGCTGTCTCATGCATGGGGCATTCATTCGTATTGCGCGTAAGGCGGCGATTGGCGGCAGGCGACCCACAGGGGCCGACCGTCCTATGTTGCTCCGGAGCGCGCATCCAGGTTCACAAACGGTCTTTCACGACCGCACTGATGACACGCTAACGAAGCCGCCGAGGGGTGCGTGTTGACCGCTAGCGTGATCCGCTTCCTGCGTCGTGCAACGACGAAGCTCCAGCCGCCCCGAACCGTGTCTCGGCGTAAGGTTCGATGCGCGCTGCCGATACCGGCTTGCCAATGAAATATCCCTGCACGGCATCGCAACCGAGCTCTTTGACGAGGGCGAATTGCGTTTCGGTCTCGATGCCTTCCGCGACCGTTCTCATGCCCAGCGCGCGCGCGAGCGCCACCATCGCTTCGACCATCGCGCGTGCCTGGTGACTGGTCTCCTTAACAGTGAGCTCTTGCACGAACGACTTGTCGATCTTGATGCGATCGACAGGCAGCCGTGTGAGGTATGCGAGGCTGGAGTAGCCGGTGCCAAAATCGTCGAGCGAGACAGTCACGCCGAGCCTTCGTACAGCTGAAAGCGCACGCGAGGCGGCGGCGAAGTCGCTCATGACGACAGTCTCTGTCACCTCGATGTCGAGTGCGGAAGTGCATACACCGGCTGCCTTGGCCGCCTCCGAAACCAGTGCGGCGAGATCGCAGTTCTGGATCGTCGTGGCCGAGAGATTGACTGCGACCTTGAACGGCACGCGGTTCGCCGCCTGCCATTTTGCCGCCTGGCGGTACGCAAGGCGAATCAGCCAGTCGCCCGTCGCCTCGTAGGCCGGCGATTCAAGCAGCACGTCGAGGAAGTCGGCCGGCGTGAGCAGCCCCAGTTGCGGATGGTTCCATCGCAGAAGCGCCTCGGCTCCGTAGACGCGGCCAGTATGCAGGTCCAGTTGTGGCTGGTAGTGCAGTTCGAACTGACGCGTGGCGCTCGCGCTCTGCAGATCCGCGCGTAGCCGCCGGCGATGCGAGAGGCGCTGCGCATCCTCCTTGCCAAACGACCACACATGCGAACCGCCCGCGCGCTTCGCGTGATACATCGCGATGTCCGCATTACGCAGCAGCTCGCCCGCACTTGAGGCCGAGACGGGGTAGCGCGCCACGCCGATGCTCGCGCCCACCGAGGCCCGCACCCACGGCGTTTGAATTGGCTCGCGCATGCGTACTGTGACGTCGCGCGCGACGCGCGCGGCCTCGCCCTCGGGGGCGTCGACGAGGAAAATTACGAATTCGTCACCGCCGATGCGCGAGACATGGGCGCCATGGGTAAACATGTCGGAAAGACACTCGCCGATGGCGCGCAGCACTTCATCGCCCGCCGCGTGGCCAAACGAGTCGTTGATATCCTTGAAGCGGTCAAGGTCGATGAAGAGCAGATCGACGGAAGCGGCCGCGCCTTCGTCGACGAGCCTGTTCAGGCGCAGCAGCAGTTCCCGGCGGTTGATGAGGCCGGTCAGTTCATCATGCGTGGCCTGGCGCGACAAACGTTCGGAGATTGCGCGCGCTTCGGTGACATCGCGAACCAGCACGACGATACCTTCGTCGCATGGGAACGCCCGCACTTCAAACCAGGTACCTAGCGGCCGGTAGAAGTCGGTCGCGGTGCTGGGCATACCGGTCTCGGCCGCCTGCCGATAGGCTGCTTCGTAGCTAGACCCGATGAGGTCGGGGTATTCGGCCCAGATCTCGCGATCCAGCAGGTCCTCGGACCGACGCTTCAGCAGCCGCGCAGCGGTCCGGTTGATGTTCCGAAACTTCCACTCCCGGTCGAGCGCCATGACGCCGTCCGTGATGTGATCGAGTATCTGAAAACTTTCCACTTCCTTGCCCCTCCCTTGATCGACCGGTGCAATGGTCCCGATATGTCTGCGATCACTAACAGTGCGTATCGTAGGAGGAAATTGGCATTTTTGGGAACCGAAAGATTTTCTGCACTGGCGCCCGCGGTAGCTGCTCGGCGCGGTCAGCTCACGTGTGCCGTTCTGGGTAAGACCGCTTCCAGCAGGGGACCGGATGCGTCAATGTCCGAACTCCGGAGCCATCGAATGACGCTTGATGGTCGAACCCGGAAATTCTGCCACCACCCGCCAGTCACCCATCCAATCTCCGCGCGGAATTTCCATTAACGCCCCTTAAGAGACGAGCGTCAAAAATCGCCGGGGGGCCGGTTGTGAGCGGCGGCAAGCGGTAATTTGCGCTTCGATTTCGAACTACCGCACCTGGAATGCCGTCGCAGCTCTCGTTTGCCCTCATCACAGGCACCGTCGGATGTGATGGGGATAACGTCGAGAGCAAAACCGAGTCAAGCTGTGCCAAACAAGTCACGAGCCTGCTGATCCCACTTGCTCTCCACAAAGACCAACGGCCGATTGGTCAAGAGAATGGCTCGACCTCCGATATGCTTGCTCAACGTGTACACACAAGCTACGAGCCAAACGAAGCGGATCTTATTTTCCGTGAGCGTTTGTGGCTCGCCTCCATACGCCTTCCAGCATCGCCGGTACCCATTGCTCGGCCGGGCAGCGACTCCATGTGTCGGCAAGGAAAATCATCGATTCGTCACCACTCGCCTGCCGGGCCTTCTCCAGCTCCAATAACAGCAGCGTACCCGCGGCGTAGGGGCAGCCCCCCACCGTGCCACTCGATGTCGCTTGACGAAGGACCACGCCCGGGGCAAAGAGGCAGCGTTGGCTGGCCATCTTGGGAGTGAGTGTCTGCCGCACCGAGGTGTCGAGATAAAGGCCGCGCATTTGATTCAGGCCTCTTACGACATTGTGTATTGCTACACTGACCGCATGGACGCCTGCAAGGTCTCCACCGACCATCGAAGCGAGTAACGCCTTGGCGCGTGTCACCTTGCCCGTCACTTGCCAGGCCAATTTACGCAGCGCATTACCCGGCGCTAGCGCCGCAGCAATCACTTGCGCAGCGGCCCAGGTGGCCTCGCCAGCTTCGAAAGTGGGACTGAATAGGCGACCAATGACCTGCTGCACGAGCGGGCCGACTGCGACGTCGGGGTTCGAGCCGCGCACCCACTCTGCCAATGGCTCCAGGTCGGCGGGAGCCGCGCGGATATCCGGTGCGGCTGCGTTGAGTTTCTGCCACAACGCGTCCTGTTGAATCTCGCGACCGATTGCCTTTCTCGCGCTCATCGTTGGGAATCGATGTCCATTGTAGGACAGCACCCCAAGTATGCGGCGGACCAACAGACTGTTGAGCAATGGCTTACCAGAGCCAAAGGCGCGGTCAAGCGTGCTGTCACGTGCGATTTCAAGAATGCCACCAGGCTGATCCACCTTGATGACATCGACAAGACCCGGAATGTGTTTATGTTCCACGACTGTGTACCTCGAAGGAGTCATTCGTTCAGCTCGCGTGGGGCGGCAGGCCAGACATTTTGCCATCGCTGCCACTCGTGCCGCTCGAACAGGGCTGACGCC
The DNA here is from genome assembly GCF_046026435.1 of Paraburkholderia sp. RL17-381-BIF-C. Lineage (NCBI taxonomy): Bacteria > Pseudomonadati > Pseudomonadota > Betaproteobacteria > Burkholderiales > Burkholderiaceae > Paraburkholderia > Paraburkholderia sp. RL17-381-BIF-C. The sequence goes on from NZ_JARESX010000011.1 coordinate 12,570, forward strand.
CGCGATGACCTTCCCGCGTCGTCAGATATGAGCCCCGATCATGTCGTCAAAACCGGCTAATATCTATCAGCTACCCGACAGATTGGCACCCTATGAATTCCGATGTACAACGCTATCGACCACAACTTCTAACAACACCGTGGTTCAAAGATTTACCGATCGAGCTTCAGGACTATCTTGTCGCTCGTTCCGACCTGCTCCGATTAAAGAAGGGGCAACAGCTTTATCGGCGCGGCGAACAGTCGTTCGGCCTGTACGCGATTCTCGATGGTGCATTGTCGATCGGCACCGTCGGAGCGGATGGAAAAGAAGCGTTGCTCGCCGTACTTGGCCCGACCGCCTGGATCGGGGAAGTCTCGATGTTCGACGGGCTGCCTCGCCCGCACGATGCGTCGGCAATAAGTAAGACTCTCGTGCTTCACGTACCCGGTCCCGCTTTGGAAAGCCTGCTTAGAACTCACCCTGCTTACTGGCGGAACTTTGGCTTGTTGATGGCGCAAAAAATCCGGATCTCCTTTGAGAACAACGAAGCCATGATACTGTTGCCCGCCGCTCAGCGCCTGGCAAGTCGCTTATTGCTGATCGCTGGTGGCTACGGAGGGATTAATGCTGAACGGAGCAGGATAAAGCTCTCGCAAGATACCTTGGCCTCGATGGTTTCGCTTACTCGGCAGACGACGAACCAGCTACTCAAGAACCTTGAGAGTCAGGGTATCGTCGATCTAAAATTCGGGGAGATCGTTATTCTTGATTTTGATCGCCTGCACGCTGCCAGTGTCGAAGATCCCGGTCCTGGAGGCGCAAATCCAGCTGCCTAGACCGGCTGTTTCCAGTGCGTCACTTCGAACCGCGAACGACGAAAGCGCGTCAGAGCTTGTTCAGCCAATTTGTCTGTCAGACATCCCATACCAGTCACCTGCGGATCAATACCGAGGGTCCCCTCTTGGCCGTTGCGTGCCGCACGCGGCTGATCACGGCTGCGTCCGGAACATGCTGTCGCGTATGGCGAATCGTTGCCACCAGTAGATCAGTTTTTCGCACCCTTCCATTAGTGAAGCAGCTTCGGGCGCTTGCATGAAGCATGCGAAGATTGGCGCGGCGTACAGATCGGCAAAGGTCACGCTACCGCCGATCAGGAACCCTTGGTCGTCCATCAACCTGTTTAACTCAGATAAGCAGACAGTCGCGCGCGGCAGCGCGGCTGCGACCTTCTGCTCATTTGCTAACCGGCCGTCGCGAGCTGCAACCACTCGTTCAACGTAAATGTCCCAAACGAGTGTTTGATAAGCGTAGGCATCCAGTATCCCGACGATCTGATTTACCTTGGCGCGAGCTTTTGGATCAGTGGGCTGCAACTTGCATCCCGGAAAAGCGTCGTCAATGTAGCGCACGATCGCGTTTGTCTCGTAGAGGTGGAAACCGTTATGCTCGAATGCTGGAACACGGCCGAATGGGTGGCGGCTCAAATGTTCCTGCGGAACGCCGGTCTCGGCGAACACGTCTACCTCAACCAAGTCGTAGTTGACCCGCTTCTCTTCCAGAGCCAGCCGAGCGATTCGCACATACACGCTCCATGCAGCTCCGTATAGTTTCACCACTCCAATTGCCGACACGGGATCGCCCTCAGTCGCGCATGACAGGGCGCGAACACGATGGTTTGCTTTAACGAAACTGCGACCTTCAATTCAACGTGCCACTTCGTTCCGGCGCGCTTATGATCGTCGATCTGGACATCCCCCAATAATCGCAGTCAAGTCAAGCTCGAAATCAGGTGGCAGCCACATGTGGCGCGATGGCCGTGCCGCGCGATCGGGATGCCGTCATCGGTCATTGAGGCGTCGCCTTCCTCGATCACATTCGGCGACACGTCAGGATGTTGTGGGCACGAAACACAATCGCCCTTACGCGCGACGAAGCGCCCTTCGAACTGCATAGTTGGCGAGCCGGTTATCACCTTGCCGCCATGGTCGGTGTCATCGTCAACGCGGATCAGGTTCATCATTATCAGCGATGTCGCTCTATGTTGGAATTACGGTTGACGGGCGCAATCCCCGAGCCGTTGGGTTTCAATCGATCAGATTCGACCCACCCATTTACTATTTTTTGGGACTTCGAATTCCGATAGGTAACGGAAGTGAATTTTCCATAGTCGGTATAGGCGTCAACTGAGTCAGCTTCTACAATGAATACACCGCTCATCTTGCAAGACAGATCGGGGGCGGAGTAGAACTGAAGCCGTCCTTTCCCCACCACAGTCCTTCCGGACGCGCCGCCGGGAATCTGGCTTCCATTCTTTGAGGCAGTAGCATTGAGTTGTTCGCAGCCTGAGCCAGTTTTTGGCACATCGGCGAGGCACATCGAGACGAAGTTCTTATATTTATCTCCGTCCACCTTCAGCACATCAGGATGATCAGGGTCTCTCGTCACGTCCAGTGCCTGCATTGTGTTCGTATCCAGCTTGACCCAGCCGATGGAAACCTGTTTATCAAGATTGTCTGGGCTATCGGCTGGGACGAATAACCTCACACTGTAGACGCCACGCGCATGGTCTTCCATTTCGACGCGGATATCTTTCTTCTTCATGAAGACGTGTTGAAGCGGAGGAACTATCAATTCCCTCAATTCGTTTTGGCATCCGCCGGACAGAGCGTAACTGCTCTGCGAAAACATTAGGGCAGCTAACGCGAAAAACCAATACGGATTGAGTTTAATATCCATGGATTGCTCATTGACATGTTTGGCGATTCGACCTTACACATCATTTCAATCAATCAACCATCCGCGCGTCCGATCTGTTTCATTGCCCATAATACCTAGTGACGCCATAAAACAAGTCGTCATCTTGCGTTTTGATAAGAACGATCTTCCCCTTCTTCTTCCATAACCAGGAGCATTGGCCGACTCCGACGTCGGAGCAAGCCTGCATTTCGGGACGCCCTTTGCACCTTTCGTCTTCAGGAGCACACGGTAGAGCATTGGCACCATGATAGGGAGTCCATCCATGCGCCAACATGATTTCACGGACCTTGCCGTAGGGCGTCTCTATTTTTATGGCAGGAACATTCAGCGCGTTAACACTTGAATCAGCAAGGACGCAGCCGGAGAAAACGAGCAGCAACGCACAAAAATTATATTTCAAAGAAAAATTAGGCCTCACGCTTATCACCTCATCCCTTCAATTTGTTTGAGAATTGCCACCAACTTTCCGGTGGACCCATCATTATTCGTGTTCGCCGCACTTTGATAATACGACATGTGGCCGTTCGATACTCTACCGTCTTGAATAGGAAGACCTTGGGGGACGGAGATCGAAGCCCACTCCTGCGCCGCTGCATACTGGGCCTGACTTACAGTTCCCTTCCCGTTTTTCACAAAATCAGCCAATGCGCCGCCGCCGGCCTTCTTGAAGAGAAAGTCCCTGAAGAAACGTTCTTGCATATCTGCATCGTATTTTTCACTCCCGGTCAATCCCAAAGCCGCCTTGCCAGACCTAAGTGTGCTTAAAGTTGTTTGATATTTCCCTGTCGCAAACATCCGGTTGGGATCAGTACCCGAGAGTGGGTCTGTCGCCAAGATTTCATCGATTGTTTTTGAGGTAACCGTTCCTGCTGGAGGATGCATATATGAATGGCCAACGCCTCCCCCCGGAACGTTCTTGGTTCCCGTATTGTACGATTCGTAACCACCCTCGCCGTCGGAAATGGCGTCGCCTATTTTCTTGATAAGCTCGTCTAGTCCGCTCGTCGCATGATTGAAATTGCCGATCAATCCGATCGGGTGGAAATGCCAAGGCGTGGGCTCCTTCGGGAAGCCCTCGACGCCTGACACCTGTTCCCACCATTGCAGCTTGTTGATCCGCTCAAGCTCGCTTTTCCAGAGCCATAGCAACTGTTTCATCAACGGAGACAGGGTTTCCCACTTGCCGGGGCCGCCACCCCATTCGCTCTCGCAACGCACCACCAGATGCGAAAGCGCTTCGGCGAGCCACGGTGTCTGCTGGGCCTGCCTCAATTCCTGCGCCGTTATCTTGCCGTCGTGATTCGTATCGACTGCCTTTTCCAGCTTCGTGATGAGTTCACCACCGTTCACGAGCGACGCGCTCGATTCGAATTCCGACTTGTCCTCGCCTTCGATTAATTGCTGTGTGACATGCAGGTAACGCTTGAGCATGTCGACAGGCTTGATGCTGCTGCTGTCGATCAGGTCAAAGCCAGGCCAGTCCCACGGACCACACATGCGGGTAAGCGGATGGTCCTTCTCACACACCCAGCCCTGACGGGTTGCGCCGTCCTTCGTGCCGATCGTGATGTTCCACCAGCGCTGGCCTTTGTCATCCTTCGCAACGTTCTGCGCGCCAAGCTTGTCGAGGTCGACACGGCGGAACACGTCGCGGAAATCTGCGCCCGGTCCCTTTGCGTTCGCGACCTTCAATGGAAAGTCTTTCCAGCCTTTGACGACCCCTGTCGTCGTCTGGTTCGCCTGGCTCGCATCGATCCATAGCGGCGTTCCGGCATTCTGGAGCGGCGGTGCCGGATGGTGTCCATGATGGCCGCCGGGATGACCGTGCGGAGCCTGCGCCGATGCAGTCGGCGTCGCTGGGGGGGCGATCTTCGGCTGCACCCTGACCCAGCGTGAGCCTTGCGCATCAGCGAGCGGCACCAGATGCAGGCCAGTCTGCGTCAGTCTGGTCGGGTTCGGGAACATCCGTCACCAGCAGTGCACCCGGCGAAATTTCAAGGAACGCTTTCGACTCCGGCAACTGCTTGACCCGTTCCCGACTCCTGCTGATGAAGTCCTGCAGATCCGGTCCGGCAAACGTTTCCAGATGCAGCATGGGGTGCGTGCGTCCCGGCGGCAGGGAACTTGAATCGCTGTAGTCCTGATACTGGCCAAGATAGCCGACCACCGTCCCCGCCGTCACGGCGAATGGCGTCTTGAGCACCACCACCTGATCGAGCGGCTTCGGGTCAATCATGACGTCCAGTTCATTGACATACACCCAGCCATACGGCACGTGTGGCGACGCCGGTTGACCCGCTGCCGCCCCAACCGGCGTGCCGCTCCTGATCGTCGCGATCTTCGCCCAGCCGGGCTTCTCCGACTTTTCCGTCGTGGAGACAATCAGTTCAGAGCCTGTCGGCAGCAGTCCGATAACCTTTCCGTTTGCTGAATCGCGCACACGGATGCCGGAGACGGGTGAAGGCGGAGGTGTACAGATGCATCTCGGGCTTTTGATGTGTGAGTGGGCTGCGGAACGGTACGCGCCGACGCTGTGCTTCAATCTCTACCTGAAAGAATCCCGCACTGCCGTCCGTGTGGCGAACGGTCGATCCCGCGCCCGCTGCGCGCGCCTGCTCGATTTCGGCGCGCAGGCTCCGCGGGAACCGCGCGAGGGCCTCGATACCTGGCACGTTGTTCTGGATCAGCCAGTCGACGGCAATGATCGCCATCTCACGTTCGTTTGCTGGTTCGCTGTCGTGAGCGGGGTGGCCGTCGAGCCTGTACCAGTAGCCAGGCAGTGCGCACCGCAGGCTGCCGACGCCGAAGTACCGTTTGGAGCGGCTTGCCATTTCCTCGGCGCGAATGCGCGCCTGCGTCTCGCCCATCTCGCTGTCCGACCACGAGTACCCGCCGGTATAGATGTACTTCTCACCCTGCGCGGGCAGTTCGTCCTGATTGAACGCGGGGGAGCTAACCTCCTTCGGCAGGTCAGGTCGCATGTAGTCGAACGTGTTCGTCGTAATCGCTTCGCTTTGCGTATCCTGCTGCTCACTCCACTGTGTCAGGCCATCGAATTCCTCGCTCGTACCCGAACGGCTGAATTTCACCACCTGTTCCGGCAACGGCGGAACAAAGTACAGATCGTCCATGATGACGACGGTGTGCGATTTGCCATCCTTCGCGAATTCGAAGCGCGGAAAGATACCGACCTCTTCCATGCTACGGTAGACAAAGTTCCAGTCGTCTTCCCATTGGACCCGTTGCGAATACGAGCGGATCGGCGAGCGCAGATCGAAGCGATACTGGCCCTGCGCCTGCGGGGTCTTGGCGAACACATCGGCGAGAATCTGCCTGCCGTCAGCTTCCTGCCAGTCGCGGCAGTCACTGCTGAGCTTGAGAAAGCTCAGCCATGATGAAAACTGAATCTGGTAATACGTCATTGGCCCATCGCTTCCCAGACGACGGGCATGCTGCACGTAACCGTGGATCGACATATAGCTGCCGTCGTTCTGCTGAATCCACAGTGTGACCGCCTTCAGCACGAGCGCGCCAAGCTTGATCTTTTCGCCATACGCCGACACGGCATCGACAGTGAATTCGAAATTGCCCCCAAGGCGGGCCGAACCTTTCACGTACATCGGTACGAGCCAGTCCTCGCCGAGCGGCGTGTCGAGCCTGTTCAGCCGACCCACCTGCGTATATCCGGCGCGCAGCGCACCCTGCAGCACTTCGTAAGCCATGCCGAACCCCGTGTATGGAAAACGCATACGGCCGCCACTCAATGCGGGGCAGCCTGCTTTACTTCGCTATTGACTACTCTGAAAGACATGGCCTTCGGGCATCGGAGGTGTCGTTAAATCCACCCAAACGGAAAAGACAAACCTGAAACTTATATCCGTTCAACTTCGATTACCCATGTCGCATAAAATTAAAATCAGGCGACGCAATTACCGTATTGACCATGCGCGCGATCTTACCCGAATCAATAGCCAGCGCCATGTCGGTATAGTGTCAAATCCTGTCAAAAGGCGAATACAGTCAACCAGAAGAAGACGGGTACATCAGGTCATTTTTTTACACAAAAATCCCCGGAACGTATCTGGGCGCTTCCTCAGAACGTTGATATTTTACGGATGCACGATATCGCCCGACAATCGGGTGCCACTGCCTAGCCAACATGTATCCTGGACGGAAGGGTCGATACGATCAAGATTAAGCCGACGCCCGACATCAAGGCATATGCCGGTGAAAAATATGCGCAGGAGGTCGACAATCTGAAGCAGCAAGTCGCTCACGCACATGACGTCGAAAACGCATGAAAGACCGCAGAGCAAGCGTGGATACAGACCAACCCCGGCCAGGATGCGAGCGCATACGAAGTCGCCCATCAGGACGGCTGGGCCGACTATCAGAAGGTCATGCCGCTGCTTCTCGGCGGCGATCAACTCGTGAAAGGTGCCCCGCGAACTGCAAAGGCCGCGATGGAACGTGCCATGCGGCAAACCTGCCCCAACGTCAATTCGTCGCTGCTCGATAACTTCTTCAACGGTAACGAAGCCGTCGAGCAGTACGCGGACAGCATCGAAGAGAACTTCGCCGGCAAACTCTCGATGGTCACGACGGACAACGGATGGCGCGAAGATCGCTAGACAGCGCTCGATGGCGTAGTGAAAACGACGCTGACGCCTTGTCATCGCGTGAGGCTCCGGAACTCACAGAGCCTCTTTTTTTTGTCGGAACCGAAAGGCAAAAGTCGACCCCGAGCGTTCAATTGCTCCCACGCGACCTGTGTGGCCGCCTTTAAAGCTGGAGCGGTCGGTCCCACCTCAAAGTTGATTGATCAAAACCCGTCGACCAGATTCAAACGATCCATCCCGTTGCGTTAGACCATCTGTCCTCTCAGGCGTGAGCACTTCAACCATTGCTATATGCCTGCCAGGAATGACTGTTATCGACGGTGCCTGCCTTCTTCGAAAAAACGCTGACCTTCATCATTTGCTCACCGTCAACCAGCAGGAGCAAAACGATGAGCAACTTCCAAACCTACACGATCGATAACGCACCGGCCGCTTCGAAGGCCAGCCTCGAAGACACGAAGCGCGCCTTTGGCTTCGTCCCCAACCTTCAGGCGCATATGGCGGAAGCGCCGGCGCTGCTGGCCGGTTACTCGGCGCTGTGGGACCTGTTCTCGAAAAGCACGCTGACGCCGCACGAACAGCAGGTCGTCTACCTCACATCGAACTTCGAGAACAACTGCCACTACTGCATGGCCGGTCACAGCACGCTGGCGAAGATGATCAAGATGGACGCGGGCGTGATCGCAGCGCTGCGCGCCGGAACGCCGCTGCCGGATGCAAAGCTCGAAGCGCTGCATCGCTTCACGACGCTCGTAGTGCGTGAGCGCGGCTTCGTCCCTGACGCAGATGTCGACGCATTCCTGGCCGCCGGCTACACCCGTCAAAACGTCCTTGAAGTCATTCTCGGCGTGGCAACCAAAGTGATGAGCAACTACACGAACCACATCGTCCACACCGAACTCGATGGCTTCATGGCCGGTAACGAGTGGACCAAACCGGTCGCTGCCTAAGCCGTCTCGGGGAGCCCCTCGCGGCCCCCCGTCTAGCCCCATACCGAAGTTCACCCAGGAGCAGCCATGTCCACGTTCGACCGCTATAAAGACGCTTACCCCAACGCCAAACTGACCCGTACGTCGGACGGCGTGCTCGAAGTGCGTTTCCATACCGACGGCGCGAAGCTCGTCTTCAACGGCCATACGCATGAACAGTTCACCGACATGTTCCACCAGATCGGCGAAGACCCAGATAACCGCGTGGTCATCCTGACAGGTAGCGGCGACGCATTCATGGACGCGATCTCGCCGGAAGGTTTTGATTTCTTTACGCCGCGTGGCTATGACAAGATCTTCCGCGAAGGTCGCAAGATCCTGATGAATATCCTGGACATCGAAGTCCCGATGATCGCCGCGCTGAACGGCCCGGTCCTGCTGCATTCGGAATACGTCCTGTTGTGCGATATCGTGGTGGCGACACCCGAGACGGTGTTCCAGGACATGCCTCATGCCGCCTTTGGCATCGCTCCCAACGATGGTATCCATCTACTCTGGCCGGAAATGATCGGCAGCATTCGCGGCCGGTACTTCGTGCTCACGCAGCAAAAACTCGCTGCTGCGGAAGCGAAGTCGCTGGGCGTGGTCAACGAGATCGTGCCTGCGGATCAACTGCTGGATCGCGCGCATGCCATCGCCGCGACTATCGCAAAGCAGCCCCCGCTCACCACCAAATACACCCGCATCGGCCTGACCCAGCGGCTGCGTCGCGTGATCGACGAAGGCATCGGCTACGGCCTGGCGCTCGAAGGTATCACTGCGGCCGAAGTGGCGCGCATTGCGGCAGCGCAGAACGTAGCCTGAAGCCACCGGCTCGTTGGTTCCTCAATTCCTCTATTTCTCTCGACGGAGAACACTCATGTCACTGCAGGACAAACTCGACGCATTCAGGGCCGACTTCAAGGCGGGCAAGCCGCCGTTCAACGCACCGCCGGCGATTCATCCGGTGATGGAACGCGCCACGGCAGAACTGATTGCGAGCGGGCAGGCTGCCCGAGCCATTAAGGCCGGCGACCGCGCTCCGCATTTCAACCTGAAAGATCAGGATGGCAACGACGTGTCTTCCGCAGCGCTGCTCGTGAAGGGGCCACTGGTCGTGACGTTCTATCGCGGCGTCTGGTGCCCGTACTGCAACATCGAATTGCAGGCGATCAACGAAGTGCTGCCGCAGATTCAGACATATGGCGCGAACGTCGTGGCGATCTCACCGCAGACGCCGGTCAATAGCCGCAAGTCGGTGCGCACCAACGAACTGGGTTTTCCGGTGCTGAGCGACGTGAACGGTCAGACGGGCGCCGAGTTCGGGCTGCGTTTCACGCTGCCCGACTATCTGGTCGAGCTTTACAGGAACCTGAAGAACGATCTGCCGACGTTCAACAACGATCCCAGTTGGACCTTGCCGATGCCGGCGCGCTATGTCATCGGACAGGACGGCATCGTGCTGTATTCCGAGGTCAATCCGGACTACACGCGTCGTCCCGACCCGTCGCATATGTTCCCGATTCTGGAAAAAGCGACCGCCAACGCCTGAGCCTTGCTGCTCAGCGCTAAAGGCTAACCGGTCACTACGCCGCGCCGGAGAACCCGCCGCGGCTTTTCGATTCCTTCCTGTTCTTAAAGGACATTTGATGACACAGCGTACTTTTCTCGTTACCGGCGCGACCAAAGGCATCGGTCTCGCGCTGACAGAGCGCCTGATTGGCGACGGCCACCGTGTCGTTGGCCTCGCGCGTGAAGCAAGCGATTTTCCGGGTGAACTGGTCCGTGTCGATCTCGCCGATCGTGATGCAACCGCCGCCGTGCTCCGGGATCTGGTGCGCCGGCATTCGTTTGACGGCGTGGTGAACAATGTTGCGCTGGTCAGGCCACAACGTCTGGGTGAAGTCGCGCTCGACGATCTCGACGACGTCCTCGCGCTGAACCTCCATCCGGCGGTCCAGACCGTTCAGGCGTTGCTTCCCGGTATGCGAGCCCGGGGCTGGGGACGGGTCGTGAACATTTCCAGCCTGACGATTCTCGGCATGACGCAGCGCACTGCCTATGCAGCGGCGAAAGCGGCGCTGGTGAGCTTTGCACGTTCCTGGGCGCTGGAACTAGCCGACACGGGCATCACGGTGAATGCCGTCGCGCCCGGTCCGACCGAGACCGAACTGTTCCGAGCGAACAACCCATCGGGAAGCGAGGGCGAGCAGCGCTATCTGTCCGCAGTGCCCATGGGCCGCTTCGGCAAGCCCGGTGAAATTGCCGGGACGATCGCGTTTCTGCTCTCTGACATAGCCGCCTTCATGACCGGTCAGACGCTGTACGTCGACGGCGGCGCGTCGATTGGCAAGCTAGGGTTCTGAGGGCGTACCGGCATTGCCGGCAGACGCGACGCCCAGTACCTCCTCCACGAAAGCGACGAAGGCGCGCGCCTTCGCACTCACCAGGCGTCCGGCAGGGAATACCGCCCAAAGGTCGATCAGGGGCAATTCCCAGTCGGTCAGCACCGCTTTGACCGTACCATCGGCAAGTTCCGGAGAAAACATCCATTCCGATGCGATCGCGAGACCCATGCCGCCGAGCACCGTCGTGCGGATGCCCTCGGCGGCGCTGACACTGACGCGTCCTGACACGACCACTGCTACTTCCTTGCCGTGCTGGCTGAACGCCCAGGATTCGCCCCCGCCGCGCAACGAATAAACCACGGCTTGGTGCTGGCTCAAATCCGCGGGCGATTTCGGCACGCCTGCTTCGGCGAAGTAGCCGGGCGTGCCGACGACCAGCCTCCGGCTCCGCCCAATGCGACGCGCGGTCATGGCCGAATCGTCGAGCGAGCCCATGCGCAATGCAACGTCCACGCCTTGTTCGAGCAGGTCGATGGTGCGGTCGTCCAGCACGATATCAATCTGCAGATTCGGGTGGCGGTTCATAAAGGTCTTGAGCGCCGGCAGGATGTGCAGGCGTGCAAACGTCACCGCGGCGCTGATGCGTAGCACGCCCGACAGTCCGGTAGACGCGTCGCGCACCACCTGTTCAGCAACATCCACTTCTTCGATTGCGCGCCGCGCGTGCTCGTAGAACCGCTGACCGGCATCGGTGGGTGTCAGGCCGCGTGTGGAGCGCAGCAGGAGTCGCACGCCGAGCCGCTCTTCGAGTTGCGCGATCGACTTCGAGACGGCCGGCTGCCCGAGCCTAAGCCGTTTTGCGGCCGCCGAGAATGAACCTGCCTCCACGACACTGACATAAGTTTCCATTGCTGCCATCCGGTCCATGTGGCTGCTTTTCCTTGAAGGATCGTGAAGTCCGTATAGTGGCTAAGATGTTTTCAGTTGGAAGTCTATCGCGCCAGAACCTGGTCGATGAAATTGCCGTTGCCGATCGGTCTCTGTCAACGCAATCCGCAGGAACAACTCGGCCCCGCGGCAGGCGATCCTGGGGCGGGGCCGGTTACGATGCTCGCTCCCTCCTTGGATAACCGGCGCTGCACTATGGAAGGAATAATCGGTGTAACCGCGCGCATCGCCGCCATAGAACGTCGAGCGGTCGTAGTGGTTCAATGGCGCCGCGACGCGCAGTCGCTCCGGCAGATCCGGATTGGAGATAAACAGGCGCCCGAACGCGACGAGATCGGCGTCGCCTGCTTCAATGATGCGCTGCGCGCTATCCGCAGTAAAGCCACCCGCCGCGATGAGTGTGCCTTTGAAGACGCGACGCAAGTCTCTAGCCGAGGCCGCCGCGGCCACGTCATCGTTACCGCGCACTCTCGGCTCGACTGCATGCGGATACGCGAGCCCATAGGCATCCAGACGACGCGCGACATAGCCGAACGTGGCATGCGGATCGCTATCGGACATCGTGCCGTACGAGCTTCCGGGCGAAAGACGCACCGCGATGTGGCCAGCGTCCCAAACCGAACCGATGGCATCGAGCACCTCGAACAGGAAGCCCGCGCGGTTTCGCAAGCGCCGCAATGCGACGCAATTCTTCGATCACGCCGGGAATTTCTTCGAGCGTGAGAGCGCGCGGAACGAACTTTGCGCGGCATTCGACATCCCGTGAAGTCCGGCCGGAGTGCTAACCGCTATTCCCGCAAGGAATGACCAATGACTCTCGACGACGCGTCCTTTCGACTAATCCGCCCAGGACACGTGTTGCCGGAATCGGCAGCATGTGCCGCGACGCCGAAAGCGAAATAGCCGATACAAAGGACTGATGCGATCGTCCTCTTCATTCCAGACTCCAATTGTATTGACTGTTTCGCGGATTGAATTGCAACAGAGCAATTACCCGCGATTTAGCATAGAGAAGGTTGGCGCCGGGCTCTATACGATTTCCGATGAAACACTTTCAAGAGGCACTGATGCCTCGCTGAAAAAATCGTCAGTGTCGCCTCACTGACCGATACTTAGGTATAGGTTTGGCGAGCTGATCGATCATTGCTTTACCAATATCCCGGAGCGGCGCGTGCATGCGAAAGGATCTGGCGCATTTGGTACGCTGAAGATTACGCATGACATCTCCCGCTTCACGAAGGCAAACGTATTTCCACCACTCAGCGGCGCTCGTTTTCCATCTTGTCTCGACCGCACATGAATATCCCATAGGACTGCCGCCCGGCACTCATGGCCCGTTTCTGTTTTCGTTTTTGTCTTCGGTTTCGGTTCTCGATTGTTGACGATTTTGGTCGGAGGCTCGAACGGCCGAGATATGGTCGGTGACAGTCGCACACAACAACAAGGTTCATTCGCCTTAGCCCAAAAGTTCGACGATCATCACATCCGTATCGTCATGCGCTATCAGATCTAGCTTCGCCTCATCCCGGACGGCTGCACCGTCGCGCGCAGCGAGCTGGATAGATCCCACATCGAGCCGCCCGTGATCCGCAACAAGATACGCTGAGCCGGGCATCGGCAACTCGTGCTTTATTGTCATGCCTTCGCGCAGCGTCGCGATACGCACGCGTGCGTCGGCATTGACGGGCAGCGCGCCCGCGCGGACATCATCCTCATTGCCGCTTGCCAGTGTGATAAAGCAGCCTTCACGACATTCGCGCGAACAGACGCGCGTCGCCCAACGCGGCGTACCGCCCGTCGTGCGCGGACGCAGCCAGATCTGGAATAGCCGCGCGGACACATGTTCCTCATTGCGCTCGGCGTGATAGATCGCCGCGCCCGCGCTTATGACCTGCACAGAATCGGCGACCAGCCGGGCGCAATTGCCCGCGTCGTCTTCGTGCGTGATGGCGCCCGAGCGCACCCAGGTCACGATCTCGACGTCCCGGTGCACATGCAGGCCGAAACCCGAGCGCGGTGCGAATTCATCGTCATTCCACAGGTAAAGCGGACCCAGTGGCGGATGATCGGCGCGCCCGCTCACGCCCACGCCGAAATGCAGCCGCGCGTCGAGCCAGTCGCGCCTGATCGCGCCGAGCGAATGAAAAGGACGATGTTCGATCATGATGAACCTCCGTTCGGGCGCATGGGGCGCGTAGAACCGCATCCATGCGCCGGGCCACGCTTAGATCTGCTGCTGACCGCCATCGACGAACAGTTCGATGCCGTTGACGAAGCTCGCGTCATCCGAGGCGAGGAACAGTGCGGCGCTTGCGATTTCGTTCGGTTCGCCCAGACGTCCCATCGGGATCTGCGCCGCCAGGTAATCGGCGAGACCCTGGCGCTGGGCGGCGTCGTCGCCGGCCAGGTCGAGCAGGCCCGGCGTGCGGGTCGCGCCCGGGCTGATCGTGTTCACGCGGATCTGGCGGTCCTTGAGGTCGAGGATCCAGTTGCGTGCAAACGAGCGCACCGCAGCCTTCGAAGCCGAGTACACGCTGAACGCCGCCGTGCCCGCGCTACCCGCCGTCGAACCCGTGAGAATCACCGACGCGCCCTTGGCCAGCAGCGGCAGCGCCTTTTGCACCGTGAACAGCACGCCCTTCACGTTGCGGTTGAAGGTGTCGTCGAAGTGTTCTTCGGTGATGTTGCCGAACGGCAGCATCGAGCCGCCACCGGCGTTGGCGAACAGCACGTCCAGTCGGCCCTGTTCGTCCTTGATCTGCGCATACAGCGCGTCGAGCTCGTTCAGTTTCGTGGAGTCGACACGCACGCCGCTCGCCTGGCCGCCCGCTTCGCGGATGCTTTTCACGGCGGCGTCGAGTTCGGCCTGACGGCGGCCCGTGAGGTAGACGTGCGCGCCTTCGGCGGCGAAGCGCTGCGCGGTGGCGAGGCCGATGCCGCTGGTTGCGCCGGTGACGAGTGCGATCTTGTTGTCGAGTTTGCGTGCCATGGTCTTGCTCCTTTCGGTTCGTTCAGTGGAAGTGGGTGTTGGCTGGTTCGGTGTTGCGTGCTGCGATGTGAGGAGAATATCGACGGCCGGGTATTTTCTAAATAGAATTGATTGCAATCTAACGTTGCATAAATGCAAAGATGAGGGGAAATGGCGAGGCTGCCGGATTTCGAGGGACTCGCGATGTTCGCGAAGGTCGCTGAGGAGGGATCGTTCGCGGCTGCGGCCCGCGCGGTGGGGGTGTCGGTGGCGACGGTTTCGCGCGGCGTGGCCCGCCTCGAAGATCGTCTGGGCGCGCGGCTCTTTAACCGCACGTCGCGGCAGCTGTCGCTGACCGAGTTCGGCAGGACGATCTGCGAGAAGGCTGGCGATATCTATCGTCAGGCCGAGGAGGCGGAAAGCGCGGCGCGAGAGATGTCGGTGCAGCCGCGCGGGTTGGTGCGCCTGGCCGTGCCGATGTCGTTCGGGCTGCGCTGGGTCGCGCCGCTGCTGCCGGGCTTCTTCCGCGCGTACCCGGAAGTGTCGATCGACCTGCATCTATCGGATGCATCGGTCGATCTGGTCGCCGATGGCTTCGACGCCGCGTTGCGTATTGCCGCGTTACCCGATTCGTCGCTGGTGGCGCGGCGGCTGTGCGCGGTGACGCAATACGTGGTGGCGTCGCCCGAATATCTGGCGCGCGAAGGGCGGCCCGCGCATCCGCGCGAGCTGGTGGATCGGCCATGTCTCTCGTACGCGTATCGCGCGCGCAGCGATGTCTGGCGCTTCACGAACGACGCGGGCGAGGAGGAGCCGGTGATGCCCGTCGGCCCGCTGCGCGTGACGAATTCCGATGCGTTGTTGCCCACGCTGCTCGACGGCCTGGCGATTGCCGAACTGCCTGAATTCATCGCCGGCGAGTATCTGGCCGATGGCCGACTCGAAGCGATCCTCACCGACTGGTCGCTGACCAGAGGCGGCCTTTACTTCGTCACGCCGTCGGCGCGTGCGCGGCCCGCGAAGGTGGCGGCGCTGTCCGATTACTTTGCCGAGCATCTTTCCGATCCAACGTGGCGATGGCCCAAGCAATCAACTTGACGAATAAGCGACGACTTATCATTGCATTTGAACAACGGCGATCGCCCAAACTCCATCATCGCCGCCGCCCGTACCGGACACCATCTCAATAACCGTACAGGTACTGTACCGGCCACGATCGCTAGAATGCTCCCATCCCCTTTCGTCCGACAGCGGAGCATTTCATGTCTTATCTCAGTCTCAGTGCGCTGCCCGCCGGCATCCTGTTCGCGCTCGTCACCACGATCACGCCCGGTCCGAACAACACCATGTTGCTGGCCTCCGGAGTCAACTTCGGGTTTCGCCGCACGCTGCCGCATCTGTCCGGCATCAGCGCCGGCGTCGTGCTGTTGATGCTGTCGGTCGGCATCGGTCTGGGGGAAGCCTTCGTCCATTTCCCCGTGCTGTACACCGTGCTCGAAGTTGCGAGTGTCGCTTACCTGCTCTACCTCGCGTGGAAGATCGGCACCTCGGGTGAGTTGAAGGTAAAGAAAGGCGAGCGACGGCCCATGAAGTTCTACGAAGCCATCGCCTTCCAGTGGGTCAATCCGAAGGCATGGATGATGGTGCTGACCGCCGCCACGACGATCCACCTCAGCGAGAGCTACAGCATGAACGCCATCGCCATGGCGGTGATCTTCTACGTGATCGGCTTTCCGTGCATCTGCCTGTGGGCAGGTTTCGGCACCGCCATGCGGCAGGTGCTATCGGACCCGAAGCGGCTGCGTATCTTCAATGTGGCCATGGCGCTGCTGCTGGTGCTGTCGCTGTATCCGATCGCGCTGAAGCTGCTCGGCCAGAGCGCGTGAACCCGACAGCTATAACGCGCCCTGCCCGACCCGCTCGATGAAGCGCCACAACGCGTCGTCAGTTGAATATGGCGCGTTGAAGCGGAACCAGGCGCTCGGGGCATCGTCGGGACGAAAGTAGGAGCCCGGCGCAAGCCAGATGCCGTGTGAAAGCGCGGCCGTCGCCACTTCGCCGGCCCGCTCCGCGTCGACCGGCAAGCGCGCCCACAGGAACAGCCCCGCGCGCGGCCGGTGAAACAGCTCCAGACCGAGCGAATCGAGCCGCTCCTCAACGGTCGCATGCGCGAGCTTGAGACGCTCGTTGACGGCTTCCACGTGACGCGCGTAGCGCCCCTCCAGCAACACCTTGTCGACGATCCGCTCGATCGCCTCCGACGACGTCAAACCCACCGCCATCTTCGTACGCGCCAGCTCACGCAGTACGGCGCGTTCGGCGACCACATAGCCGCAGCGCAGCCCCGGCGTCACCGTCTTCGAAAAGCCGCCAACGTACAGCACGCGCTGTAAGCCTTCCATGGCCGCGAAAAGCGGCGCGCCGGATGGCGCGAGTTCGCGGCTCACGTCGTCTTCGATCACCCACATGCGCTGACGCTCGGCAATCTGCAGCAAGCGGAACGCAGCCGACATGCCGAAGGTCGCGCCGGTCGGATTCTGCAGCGTGGTATTGACGAAGATCGCCTTCGGCTTGTGCTGCGCGACCAGCGCTTCGAGCACGTCCGTATCGACGCCCGCCGGCGTGCGCGGCACGCCATGCACTTCGAGGCCCGCCAGCTTGAGAATCTGCAGCAGATTGCAATAGCCGGGATCTTCGACGATCACGGCGTCGCCCGCGCGCAGCAAGGTGCGTACGATCAGATCCAGCGCCTGGGTCGCGCCTTGCGTAAGCAGGACATTGGCGACATCCACGGGCAAGCCGCGCCGGTCGAGTTGCTCGGCGATCCGTTCGCGCAACGGCGCGAATCCATACGGATGCCCGTAGTCGCCAAGGCGCGCCGCCGGCACCCGGCTCACCGCCCGCAACGCGTGCTGCAAACCGGTTTCGTTGATCCACTCGTTCGGCAGCCAGCCGCCGCCCGCCTTGATCGGCACGGAATGGTCGGCGAACACGTCGGACAGGAGCCAGGTTGCGGTGAGGCTCGGCGGCTGCCAGTCGGTGGCGGCAACCCGCGTGGATTGCGAGCGCGCCGCCACGCGATAGCCGGAACCGCGGCGCGCGACCACAAGCCCCATCGAAACGAGCCGGTTGTACGCCTCCGTGACCGTGAAGGTGCTCAGGTCGTGGCTTTGCGCCAGTTGGCGCACCGACGGCAGCAGCGCGCCGGCGCGCAGCGACTGCGCCTCGATGGCGCGCGCGAAGCCTTGCACCACCTGCTCGACGAGCGTGGGAGCGGCGCGCCGGTCGCGCTCGAGTTCTAGTTCGATCATGGTCAGGACGAAAAACGGGCCGCGGCGGGCGGCTGTACGGGCGAATGACGGAGCCCGACCCCCGGTCCGGCGCGCATCGACACAGTTAGTGCGAATCCACCAACACAGTTAGCGCCACACTGCGTCAACTGTTTATGCCGCCATTAAACCGCGAACGCTACAGTTTTGCTACGCCCCAAAGGAAGTCTCCCTGGGGATCCACTTTCGAGGAAACACACATGACTTCGCGCCCCGTCATCGACGATCTGTCGTCTTTCTGGATGCCCTTTACCGCCAACCGCCAGTTCAAGGCCGCGCCGCGCCTGCTGGAATCGGCCAAGGGCATGTATTACCGCAGCTCGGATGGGCGTGAAGTGCTCGACGGTTGCGCGGGTCTGTGGTGCGTGAATGCCGGCCACGGTCGCGAGGAAATCATCGCTGCGATTACCCAGCAGCTCTCCAAACTGGATTTCGCGCCGACCTTCCAGATGGGCCACCCGCTCGCCTTCGAAGCGGCCACGAAAGTTGCCGAACTGATGCCGGAAGGTCTGGATCGCATCTTCTTCACGAACTCGGGTTCGGAATCGGTCGACACCGCGCTGAAAATCGCGCTGGCTTACCACCGTTCGCGCGGCGAAGGCCAGCGTACCCGCCTGATCGGCCGCGAGCGCGGTTATCACGGCGTGGGCTTTGGCGGCATCTCGGTCGGCGGCATCGCCACGAACCGCAAGACCTTCTCGGGCGCGCTGCTGCCCGCAGTCGATCACCTGCCGCACACGCATAACCTCGAACAGAACGCGTTCTCGAAAGGCCAGCCGGCCTGGGGCGCGCATCTCGCCGAAGAACTGGAGCGCATCGTCACGCTGCACGATGCATCCACGATCGCCGCCGTGATCGTCGAACCGGTGGCCGGCTCGACGGGCGTGCTGATTCCCCCGCAAGGCTATCTGCAAAAGCTGCGCGAGATCTGCACGAAGCACGGCATCCTGCTGATTTTCGACGAAGTGATTACCGGTTTCGGCCGCGTCGGCAAGGCCACGGCGAGCGAATACTTCGGCGTCACGCCGGACCTGATCACGATGGCGAAGGCGATCAACAATGCTGCGATCCCGATGGGCGCGGTGGCCGCAAGCCGCACGATCCACGACACGATCGTGAACAGCGGCGCGCAAGGCGCGATCGAACTGTTCCACGGCTATACGTATTCGGCTCACCCGGCCGCCACGGCAGCCGCGATTGCCACGCTCGACCTGTATCGCAGCGAGGGTCTGTTCGAACGCGCCGCGACGCTCGCGCCGACGTTCGAAGCGGCCGCCCACTCGCTGCGCGGCGCGAAGCATGTGAAGGACGTGCGCAACCTCGGCCTGATCGCCGGCGTGGAGCTCGAATCGCGCGACGGCGCACCGGGCGCGCGCGCTTACGAGGCGTTCGTCAAATGCTTCGAAGCGGGCGTGCTGGTGCGCTTTACGGGCGATATCCTCGCGTTCTCGCCGCCGCTCATCATCAACGAAGAGCAGATTGCGCACATCTTCAAGACCGTGGGCGACGTGCTGGCTACGGTGCAGTAATCCAGCACTCGATCAGGCGGCGCGCATCGTGTGCGCCGCCTGATCGGCAAATGCCTGGCAAACGCGCGCCAGATGCGCCCCGAACGCGCGCTATCAATGGTGCGCGCGCGAAGCCCTCGTATGGGCCGCCTTCTTGGCCGCCGCAGAGCGGCCCGCAGCACCCTTCGTCGCGGCGGCCTTCTTCGCTGCAGCGGAACGGCTCGCCGCCGGACGTTTGGCCGCGGCCGTCTTTGTCTGTTTCGACAGCGCCGTGCGCGATGCGCCGGCGCTTCCCTCACGCTTCAATGCATTGGTGGCGGCGCGCGAGCGCTTCGCCGTCGACTCCGCGCTCTTCTTCGTGGTGCTCTTGTGCTGACCCGCGGCTTTATCCGTGGCGGCTTTCTTGCGCGTGGACTCGCTCGCAGCGCCCTTCTTGGGCGACTTTACGGCGACGCCCGCGCGCCGCGCTTCCGAGAGCCCAATCGCAATCGCCTGCTTGGCCGACCTGACGCCGTGCTTGCCGGCACGCACCTTGTCGACCTGTTCCTTGACGAATTCGCCGGCCTGGGTGCTCGACGACTTGCCCGCGCGCTTGTCGGCGTGGGCACGCTTGAGGGTTTTCTGTTCGGGCATGACATTCTCCGGTTGGTTGTGGCCCATGTCATGCAGCAACGGGTGTGCCGCAGCGCGGCGCGCCGGCCAGTTCCCATCAAAGCGCCCTCATGCGATGAAGTCGGCGCCATCGCGCCCGGCGCAAGGAATTGCGAAGCGAAGCTCGAACGATGGCAAAAATTCGAGGAATGCGCCGAATCGCGGCGAAACATCAGGAAACCGGCGGACAGAACTCGCGCCGCTCAGCTGGACAGCGTATGGTATTGGCAAGGGTTGGCGCGTGGTCCGGCCCGACGGGAGACGTCCATGAAAATCCCTACCGTTCGCGCAGGCGCGCATATTGAAGGCGTGCACTGGATCGCCGAATACGCCGAAGACGTCCATGAGATTCGCGTCTTTCGCGAAGGCCAGGAAGTGGACGTGCACAATGCGCCCTCCACCCTGTTCGGCGACGAAGAAAATGCGGGCTCCAAGAGCACCGCGGATCATCGCGCGGTCGAAGCCGCCGTACTGGCTTATCTGAAGCGATTCGTGATCGAGCACGACGCGGAGGAGTAGTCCTCCGATTCTCCGCTTGTCGCCGCGCGTTGCCTCTTGGGGGCCGCGTTGACGCGCGCGTGGGTAGCCGCATAGACCTGCGGTCGCTGGCCGCCTCGACCCGCAAGTGGCCGCGAGTTCGAACGTCGTGCATCGCGCTACCCGCCTGCGGCGCCGCGCGCCGCAGGCGTCACGACCTCACTCGGCGGGCCGCAACTTCTTGACCTCGGCATCCGACGGCTGAACGCTCGCGCCATCGATATACCGGTAGGACGTCATCACGCCCTTGCCGTCTTTCAACCCCGTCACGCCGACGTACGCGCCCATGGTGGACTGATTGTCCTGGGCCCGATAGGTGATCGGCCCGAACGGCGTCTCCACGCCGAGGCCCTTGAACGCGGCGGCGAGCTTATCCGGATCGACCGACCCGGCCTTCTTGATCCCCGCGGCAATCGACATCAACGCCGAATATCCCACCACCGAGCCGAGCCGCGGATAGTCGTGGTACTTGGCCTGATAGGCGTCGACGAACTTCTTGTTGGCGGCCGTATCGATCGAATACCACGGGTAGCCCGTGACGATCCAGCCGGTCGGCGCTTCCGCGCCCAGCGGGTCGAGATAATCCGGCTCACCCGTCAGCAGCGACACCACGCTGCGATCCTTGAAGAGTCCGCGCGTATTGCCCTCACGCACGAACTTGCCGAGGTCCGCGCCGAACAGCACGTTGAAAATCGCGTCCGGCTTGGCATCGGCGATCGCCTGCGTCACCGCGCCCGCATCGACATTGCCGAGCGGCGTGGCCTGTTCTGCGACGAACTGCACATCGGGCTGCGCCGCCGTCAGCAGTTTCTTGAAAGTCGCCACCGCCGATTGCCCATACTCGTAGTTCGGATAGACCAGCGCCCAGCGCTTCTTCTTCAGCTTGGCGGCTTCGGGCACGAGCATCGCCACCTGCATATATGTGGAAGGTCGCAAACGGTACGTGTATTTGTTGCCGTCGGCCCACACGATCTTGTCGGTCAGCGGTTCAGCAGCAAGGAAGAAAATCTTCTTCTGCTTCGAGAAGTCGGTCAGTGCGAGGCCGGTGTTCGAGAGGAAGCCGCCGAACAGCAATTGCACCTGCTCGCGCGCGATCAGTTCCTGCGCGACGCGAATCGTGTCGCCGGGATTGCCGTTGTCGTCGCGCGATACCACCTCGAGTTGTTTGCCGAGCACGCCGCCCGCGGCATTCACCTGGTCGAGCGCGAGATTCCAGCCGTTCTTGTAAGGCCCGAGAAAGGCGGGCTGCGCCTTGTAACTATTGATCTCGCCGATCTTGATGGTCTGCTGTGCGCTCGCGCTCAAAGCGGCGAACGACAGTACGGTCGGCACCATGAGGCGAGAAATCCATCCTGCGCGCGTGGTCATGCGTTTCTCCGTTATCAAAAGGATTGCGGGAATGCTGGTCGTTGTTATCAGGTGTTCAAGCGGCTCGCGATTTATCTCGACCCATCTCGACTCAATCGACTCAATCGGCTCGCGCCGTCGCGCGAATCCGGGCGACGCTCGCCGTGACGTTCTGCCAGGCCGGCTTGCCACCGGCGAATTGCTGACGCAGGTACGACACGAGTTCGGCCACCTGGGCGTCGTTGAAACTGTCTCGGTAAGCCGGCATCGTACCGAGTTCGGGACGCGCAGGCGAGCCGATGCCGTCGAGAATCACGCGAATCAGGTTATCAGGCGTCGCGCTGTGCAGATTCGTGTTGAGCGCGAGCGATGGATGCGCGCCGAACAATTGCGGCCCGCTACCGGTGTGATGACAGGCGGCGCACGCGCCGTCGAAGAGTCGCGCGCCGAGGCCCGCCGGCGCGCCTGATATCGCGCTCGCCTGTTCAACCTGGCGTGCGACCGCGACCGGATCCGCGTTCGGTTCCACCGGGCTGAGCGAACTGAGATAGGTGGCCATTGCGCGAATATCGCTGTCGGGCAGCGCCGCCAGATCGCCGACCACAGGCGCCATCGGCCCCGCCGCGACGCCGTGCAGCGGTGCGTGGCCGGAGCGCAAATAGCTGAACAGTTCGTCCTCGCTCCAGGGCACGGGCGCGTTCGAAAGCGTCGACAAGGCAGGCGCTTCCCAGCCTTCGGCGACACCGCCGCCCATGAATGCCGCGCCGGCTTTCTCGGCGCCGAATGCATTGCGCGGCGTATGACACGCGCTGCAATGGCCGAGCCCATTCACCAGATACGCGCCGCGATTCCATTGCGCGCTTTGCGTCGCACTGGCGGTGAAAGCCGTGCGTCCGAGAAAGAGTCCGTTCCATGCGGCCATGAGCGGTCGCACGCTGAACGGATACGCCAGCTTCGTTTCCGGCGGGCGCGAGCGCACTGGCGTTTGCGCCATCAGGTAGGCGTAGAGCGCTTTCAGATCGTCGTCGGAAGTGTTCTGGAACGAGGTGTACGGGAAGACCGGATAGAGACGATGTCCATCGCGGCTGATGCCTTGCCGCATCGCCCGCATGAACGCTTCGAGCGACCAGTTGCCGATGCCGGTCAGCCCGTCCGGCGTGATGTTGGTGCTGTACACGGTGCCGAAGGGCGTATCGAGCGGTTTGCCGCCGGCGTTCGGCACGCCGTTGTGCGCGGTATGGCAGACCGAGCAATTGCCGAGCGACGCCAGCAGTTTGCCGCGCGCCACGAGATCGGCCGGAAACGCGCTCGCCAGTGGCGGCGTGATCGGTGCGATAGCGTGCGGTGCGAGCGAAAATGCGCCGAGCCAACCCACTGCGCCCGCCGCGAAAGCGCCTAAAAAACCCAATCGCCAGCGCTTCTTCCTGCGCGCCGCCTTGTCTTCGGCTTGCGCGTCGGCAAGCGCGGCGCGGATCGTTTCGGGCGTAAAGGGCGGCCGGCGAAAACGCACGCCCGTGGCATCGAAGAGCGCATTGGCGATCGCAGCCGCACCGGGCAGCGACGCGGATTCGCCCGCGCCCATCGGCGGCTCGCCGTGGCGCGGCATCATCACCACGTCGATCACGGGCACTTCGCGGAAGGTCAGGATCGGATACGCGCCCCACTCCTGGCTCGTCACCGCATTCTCGCCGAACGTCACACGTTCTTTCAGCGCACGGCTCGTCGCCTGAATCACGTTGCCGTGTATCTGATGACGCACGCCGTCGGGATTCACCATCGTGCCGGTATCCTGGCCGACCACCACGCGCGTCACCGCCAGCTCGCCGCTCTTGCGATTGACTTCCACATCGGCCACCCACGCGGACCACGCCGCGCCGAAGCCGGGAAATTTGCTATGCACGTAGCGGGCATAAGCGAAACCCCGCCCGCGTGCGATATCGCCTTCAGCCTCTTTGAGTTCGGCGCTATGCGGCTGCCACCCGGCTTTCTCCGCGACGGCTTTGACCAGCTCGATCGCGCGTGGATCGCGCAGGTGCTTCAGACGAAACTCGACCGGATCGACGCCCGCCTGCGCCGCGAGTTCGTCGATGAACGACTCGTGCGCGAACGTGTTCGGCAACGCGGACACGCCGCGCAACCACGACGCCCGCACGATCGGCGGCGTGTCGTCGCAAACGATACGCATGGTGCGGTAATCGTATGGCGGCACAGCCGTGCGGTCGCCCATTTCGAACACCTGCGGCTGCGCGGCGATCGTGCCGGTCAGGAGCAGCGCCAGCGTCGGCGCATCGTTGGACGGATAGCGCGTCGCAAAGTCGTAGGCGGCCAGTTCGCCCCCGGCATTCAACGCGCCGCGCACGTCCATCAATTGCGCGGCGCCTTTCGGCTCCCACGCATGCTCGTCTTCGCGCGAAAGTTGCACGCGCACCGGACTGCCGGCGGCGCGCGAGAGCAGCGCGGCGTCGGCGGCGACATCGTCCGCGCAATTGCGACCGTAGCAGCCGGCCGCATCCATCCGCACGATCTCGATGTGCGCTTCGTCCATGCTCATCAGCAACGCGAGATCGGCGCGCAGCGAATGCGGATTCTGCGTACCCGACCAGACCTTCAACGCGCCCTCGCGATAGTCGGCCACCGCGCACGAAGGTCCGATCGATGCGTGCATCTGAAATGGCCACACGTAAGTGCGTTCCAGCTTGCGACCGGACTCTTGCGCCAGCGCTGCATCGATGTCGCCTTCGATCACCAGATCGCGCCGTTTGGCCGGGTTCGCGCGCAACGCCGCTTCCACTTCCTCGCTGGTCTCGAGCGCTGGCAGACCTTCAACCGCTTTCCATTGCACCCGCAGCCGCTTCACCGCCTGCTGCGCGATTTCCTCACGCTCCGCCACGATACCGACGAAGTCGCGAATCACGACGACCTTCACGATACCGGGCAAATCGCTAACGGAATCTTCATCCACGCGCAGCAGGCTGTTGCCCATGAAGTCGCCCTGCGCGACACCGGCATAGGGCGGACGCACCACTCGACCGTGCAACATGCCCGGCACGCGTACGTCATGCACGAAACTCAATTCGCCGGTGGCCTTCGCGGGAATATCGACGCGTGGCGCACTCCTGCCGACGATTCTGTAGGTGTCCGGCGACTTCAGCGGCGCGTTCGTATCGAGCTCCAGTTCGACACGTTTCCCGCTCACCAGATCGCCGTAGCCGATGCCTTTCGCGGCAGTATCGCCGTCGCGTTGAAAAACCACACCGTCACGTACGTCGAGTTGCTCGACGCTCACGCTGAACCGCGCCGCCGCTTCCGCCAGCAGAAATTGCCGCGCCTGCGCCGCGGCGTGTCTCAATGGCACCGCCGATATCTGGATCGTCGCGCTGGCGATCGTCGGCCCCTGATTCGGCGCTTCACGCGTATGGCCGAGCACGATCGACACGCGTGTCAACGGCACATCCAGTTCTTCCGCGACGATCTGCGCGAGCGCCGTGCCGATGCCGGTGCCGAGATCGACGTGACCGTTGAACGCGACCACGCTGCCGTCGTCGCGCACCACGAGGAACAGGTCCGCCTCGGTCGGCACGAACGACGAACGCGAACCCGGCTGACCGATTGCCGGCTTGACCGGCGCCTGCGGCGGCCGCGTGACGATCAGCACGCTCTGCGCGTCATAGAGCTGTTGTCGCGAAGGTGGCGCGGCGCGTCGATCGACGCTGAAGTCCGGGCCGGTCATGCACGCGCTCCTTCATGCACGGCGGATTGCGCCGCGAGCAATTCAGCGGCGCGCTGCACCGCGCGCACGATCTCGACATGCGTGCCGCAACGGCACAGATTGCGCGACAACTCGCGCCGGATCGTCTCGACGCTCGGATGCGGATCGCGATCGAGCAGCGCCTTGGCCGTCATGATCATGCCGTTCAGGCAATAGCCGCACTGCGCGGCCTGCTCTTCGATAAACGCCTGCTGCACCGGATGCAGCGCGGCACGCGTACCCAGTCCTTCGAGCGTGGTGATCTCGCGGCCCAACGCGACCTTTGCCGTGGTAACGCACGCGCGCGTCGGCATGCCGTCGAGCAGGACCGTGCACGCGCCGCATTCGCCGAGACCGCAGCCGAATTTCGGACCGTTCAGTGCGAGGTCGTTACGCAGCAGATAGAGCAGCGGCGTGTCGGCCGCGGCGCTGACGAGATGCGTCGCGCCGTTCACGTTCAGCGTAAGAGGCGCCGGGCGGTTCATGGGCGTGCCAGCCCCGCTGCGCGAGCCGTACGATCGGCGTTCACAGCACCACCGGCACTTCGGTGGCCGGTGGCGTATTGCGGCTGCGCCGGCAGCGAATCAGCCCGTCGATCATCACCATGCCCACGCCCGGAATATCGCCGAGCTGCACGCTTTCGAGCAGCGTATCGGCGGCAGTGTGTTGCGCGCGGTCCATGAACACGAGGTCGGCGGGACGGCCCACTTCGATTAGCCCCTGGCGCAGATTACGTTGACGCGCGGTGTTGCCCGTCGCGAAGCAGAAGGCGATTTCCGCGGGCACGTCGGCAAGGCTTGAGATCAGCGCGATCATCCGCAAAATGCCGAGCGGTTGCACGCCGGAACCGGCGGGACTGTCCGTGCCGAGAATGATCCGGTGTGGACACTTCAATTCGATCGCATGGCGCGCGGTCAGCAAGGCGATCCGTTCATTGCCGTTGTGGACGATTTCCAGCGCGCGGCTCGACTGCTCGCAAAGATCGCAGACATGCCGGTAAGACAGCGACGTATGCCCGCCGTTGATGTGGCCGATCACGTCCGCGTCGGCGGCGAGCACCACGTCACGATCGATCAGGCCCGAGCCGGGAATCGACGGACCGCCCGTGTGAATCGTGCTCTGAATGCCATACTTGCGCGCCCACGCCACCATCTGCGCGGCTTCTTCGCCGCCCTTCACACTGCCTAGGCCGACTTCGCCGAGCAGCCTGACGCCCGCTTCCGAAAGCTCCTTGAAGTCCTCCTCGACCATACCCTTCTCGATCACCGGAGCGCCCGCCATCACCTTGACGCCGCCGCCGACACCCGCGCCGCGCATGCCCTCGAACGAACGTTGTGCGGTAATGGCGAGCGCCTTCACGCCGAGCACGTCTTTGGGGCGGCCGGGCAAATGCACTTCGCCGGCGGAAATCATCGTGGTCACGCCGCCGTTCAGATTCGATTCGATCCAGCCCATCTGATTCTGGCGCGGTGTCCAGTCGCCGAAAACGGGATGCACATGCGAGTCGATCAGACCGGGCGCAACCGTCGTGCCTTTGCAATCGACCGTCGTACGCGCGCCTTCGAGATCGCAGTCCTTTTCGCGGCCGACCGCGACGATCACGCCGTCGTCGATCACCAGCGTGTTCGCGTCGAGAATCGGCTGGTCGATATCGCCGGATAACAGCAGCCCGATGTTCGTTACCGCGACCTTGCCCGACAAGCCTGTCAACGTCTCTGCTGCCATCTGCTTCTCCTTTCGCAACGACTGTCCGGCGCCCGCGATGCGCGACCGCGTGTGATTCGCACGCGCCGATGGATTCACACGCTCAGATAAGCGCGCCTCACTGTTTCGTTCTGCGCGAGTTCGCCGATCGTGCCGCTAAAGCGGATCTGCCCTTTTTCGAGCACGTACGCGCGGTCGCTGACCAGCTCGGCGAAGTGCAGGTTCTGTTCGGACAACAGGATCGACAGCCCTTCACGCTTGAGTTCGAGAATCATGTTCGCCATCTGTTCGACGATCACAGGCGCCACGCCTTCGGACGGTTCGTCGAGCAGTACCAGATACGGATTGCCCATCAGGGTGCGCGACACGGTGAGCATCTGCTGCTCGCCGCCGCTCATCTGGCCGCCCGGACGTTGCGGCATTTCGCCGAGATTGGGAAAGAGCCGGAACAGTTTTTCCGGCGTCCATTGCGGTGCGCCTTCGCGCGGCGGCTGACGGCCGGTGTCGAGGTTCTCCATCACGGTCAGATCCGCGAACACGCGACGATCCTCGGGCACGAAGCCCATGCCCATACGCGCGATCTTGTACGGCGGCAACGCCGTGATGTTCTGACCGCGAAAACTCACTTCGCCGTGACGGCGCGGCAGCAGGCCCATCACCGCTTTCATCGTGGTCGATTTGCCCGCGCCGTTGCGGCCCATTAGCGCCACGACTTCGCCGCGGCCGACTTCGAGGCCGACGTCGAACAGAATATGTGCGCGGCCATAGAACGCGTTGAGGCCGGAGACTTTCAGCATCGGCTCGCTCATTGCAATGCTCCCTGGCCTTGATGGCCGCCGGCTGCGTCGTGCAGCGGTGCGTGCGGCTGGAAGGTCTTGCCGGTGCCGAAATAGACTTCCTGCACGCGCGGGTCGTTGCGGATCGTCTCGGCGTCGCCTTCGGCAATCAGCTTGCCGCGCGCGAGCACGATCATGCGATCGGCGTAGGCGAATACGACGTCCATGCTGTGCTCGGTGAAAAGCACGCCGATCTGGTGTTCGGTGACCAGACGTTTGGTCAGCGCCATCAGCTCGTTGCGCTCCTTCGGCGCCATGCCGGCGGTGGGTTCATCCATCAGCAGCAGCTTGGGGCGATTGGCCAGCGCAATCGCGAGTTCCACACGCTTCACATCGCCATAAGCGAGCACGCCGCACGCACGGTTCGCGTCCGCGGCCATGCCGACCTGGTCGAGCAGCGCGAGGGCTTCGTCGGCGTAGCGCGAACGGGCGGGCTTCCATAGCCCGAAGGTCTGGCGTTCGCGCGAGACCAGCGCCATCTGCACATTCTCGATCACGGTCATGGAGTTGAAGGTCGCGGCAATCTGAAACGTGCGCCCCACGCCCAGCCGCCAGATGTCGCGCGGACGCATGCCGACCAGTTCATGACCGTCGAGACGAATCGATCCGGACGAAGGCGTCAACTGACCGTTGACCATGTTGAAACAGGTGGACTTGCCCGCACCGTTCGGCCCGAGCAGGGCCAGCAATTGACCCGCTTCGAGATCGAAGGAAACGTTCTCGACCGCCTTGAGGCCGCCGAACGATTTGGAGAGACCGCTGACGCGCAGCAAGCTCATAGCCCCTCCTTGATCGCCGCGCGCTGAGCAGGCGGGACGGCGCTCTTTTCAGCCGGGTCGGCGGTATCGTCGCCGAAACGCTCGCGAATGAAGCCGACGATCCCCTGCGGAAACGCGATCACCAACAGCAGGATCGCGAAGCCCAGCAGCGCCTGCCAGTAGTCGGTTTGCCGCGCGACGGTGTCCTGCAGCCACGTGAACACGGCCGCGCCCACAATCGGCCCGGTGAGTGTCTGCAAGCCGCCGAGCAGCACCATCACGAGGCCGTCCACCGAACGGCTCACGCTGATCACTTCCGGCGAAATCGTGCCCTTCGAGAAGGCATAGAGCGATCCGGCGAGTCCGCAGAACAGCGACGCGATCACGAACGCGGCCCATTGCACGCGTTTCACGTCGATGCCGATCGCCTCGGCGCGCAGCACGGAGTCGCGCGAGGCTCGCATGGCGTAACCCAGAGGCGAAAACAACATCTTGCGCAACAGCCACACGCCGACCACGGCGCAGGCGAGCGTCACGTAGTAAAAGGCCACCGGCGACGACAACCAGTTCGACGGCCACAAACCGAGAATGCCGTTGCTGCCGCCCGTCACGTCGTCCCACTGGAATACGACCGACCAGACGATCTGCGCGAACGCGAGCGTCAGCATCGCGAGATAGACGCCGGAGAGGCGCACGCAGAACCAGCCGAACACCAGCGCGCCGGCCACCGCCAATAGCGGGCCGAGCAGCAACGCGGCTTCCATCGGCAAATTCAATACTTTGAGGAACAGCGCGGCGCCGTATGCGCCCAGTCCGAAGTAGGCGGCGTGGCCGAACGAATGCATGCCGCCCGGTCCCATGATGAAATGCAGACTGGTCGCGAACAGCACGGCGATCAGGATCTCGACCAGCAATACGGGCATGTACGGAAATGCGTTGGCCGCGAGCGGCGCCAGCACGAGAACCAGCAACGCGATGGCGGCCAGCCATTTGAGCCGTTTGCCCGCCGGACGCAAAGGCGTTTCCGGCGCCGCCATGCCACGAACCGCGGCGCTCGCGCGGCCGAGCAGACCCCACGGACGCACCACCAGCACGACCGCCATCACGACGAATTCAGCCACCAGCGTGAAGCGGCTCAACGACAGACCGACGCCGAAGATCGTCACGTGGCCGATACCGATGCACAGCGCCTTGATCTCCGCGATGATCAGCGCGGCGATGAACGCACCCGGAATCGAACCCATGCCGCCGACCACCACCACCACGAACGCGTTGCCGATCGTCTCCAGATCCAGTGACAGATTCGCCGACATGCGCGGCCCTTGCAGCGCGCCGCCCAACCCGGCGAGAAACGCGCCGACGAAAAACACACCGGTAAACAGCCACGCCTGATTGATGCCGAGCGCGCCAAGCATCTCGCGATCCTGCGTGGCGGCGCGCACCAGCGTGCCCCAGCGCGTGCGGGTCAACGCGTACCAGAGCAGCAGCAACACCACGGGACCGATCACGATCAAGGCAATGTCGTAGGTAGGCAGCGGATGGCCGAGGAAATCGACCGCGCCCGCCAGATGCGGCGCACGTGGACCGAACAGGTCTTCCGGGCCCCACAGCCACAGCGCGGCATCGCGAAAGATCAGCACCAGCGCGAACGTGGCGAGCAGATGAAACAGCTCGGGCGCCTGGTAGATGCGGCGCAGAACCACCATCTCGACCAGCGCGCCCAGCACCGCGACCACCAGCGCCGCAGCCAGCACCGACAGCCAGAAGCCGACCGCCGTGTGCCCGAAACGGCTCGCGATGCTATACGCGACATAGATGCCGAACATATAGAACGAGCCGTGCGCGAAGTTGACGATACGTGTCACGCCGAAGATCAGCGACAAACCGGCGGCGACGAGAAACAGCGTCGACGCGTCGGCGAGTCCGTTGACCAGCTGTACCAGCAAATTCGAAAACATCGCGACCCTCGGCAGCTTGCTGAACGGCGAGTGCGCGGCCTCGCGCATTCGACACGATCAGCAGACGTTGCAGCGCGTGCGGCACCATGCACGCACGCGTCAACGGCAGGACAGTAACAGCGAAATAAACGAATGCAAACTCAGCGCAGACCGTCTTCGCCTTTGATCTCGCTCACCTGCAACCCGCCGATGCGCGGCAGCGGCCGGCCTGACGCCGTTACCGCGACAGCGACGACAATTTCGTTCGCACGCGGCGCGTCCGACACGCGCGCTTCGATGGCATCGAAATGACTGCGCACGAAGGCGGCGTCTTTGTGGCCGAGCGGCACGTCGATCGCGGTGCCGAGCGTGCCCATCTTCTTTGCGGACGGCACCAGTGCCGCGCCTTTCTCCACCGCCGCGCGCAGCGGCGCGCCGAGCTTCGGATGCAGGATCGCGGCGGCATGCTCCAGTTCGCCCGCCTCGCCGACGATAGCAGCCTTGCCATAGCTTTGCGCGTCGCCCGGCGCGATGCCGAGCGCTTCGACACACTTGTTGCCGAGCAACGCGCCCAACTCCTCGCCCGCTTCGATCAGCGCGTCGAGTTTGGCTTCGAAGCGGCCGGCATAAGGGTTATCGATCACCGCAATTGCAACGGCTCGGCGCGCCGGCGGCTCGACGGCCTGGCCCATTTCAATGCGTGTTTCATCCACTTGCACGACCAGCTTGCGAAGCTTGATTGCCATTTCGCTCTCCGAGTTCCGATGCCTGCTCTGCGTTATTTTCCGTGCGCCAGCGAGGCGCGCTCAGCGCAAACCGTCCTTGCCCACGATCGCCTCTTTCGCGAGGCCGCCCACCCGCGCGTGCACGCGCTGCCCCGTGCTCATCACGAGGATATACACCAGCTCGTCCGCTGCGGGCGCGCCGGGCACGCGCACTTCGATCGCGTCGAAATGGCTGCGCACGTAGCTCGCATTGACATGCGTGAGCGGCACGTCGAGCGCGGTGGACGGCGCGCCGACCTTCTTGGTCGACGGCACGATGGCGTTGGTCGGCACGCCGTTCTTCTCCAGCAACTCACGCATCGCATAGCCTCCCGGCACATGCCACAACGCGCCGTGCTCCAGTTCGCCACGCGAGCCGACAATCGCGCCCTTGCCGTAACTTTCAATCGACGCATGCGGCACCGCCATCGCCGCCAGCAACCGTTGCGCCATATCGAAGCCGATCGGCTTGAGCGCTTCCATTGCGTGCTCGATTTTCGCTTCGTAGCGCCCGGCGAACGGGTTCGTCATCACCGCGGCAATCGCGCCGCGCCTGAGCGGCTGCGCGGGCGCGGGCCCGAACTCGTGGAAGATGTCTTCGACGTGCGTCAGCACGCGGCGTATTTCGAACACGGAGCCTCCGTTTTTATCTGTGCGCGCTGCGTGAGCAACCCGCCTGTGTCCTGAATGCCAACCACGCGCACCCGCCCTTGCAGGAATAGCGCGGCGCCTTCAATCAAGCCTTGTGCGAGCAAGTGCTGGGCGGCTTCGACGCCACGCGCCAGCGCGAAATCGATCAGCGGCTGTGGTAAGGACGGCACGTCGACTGTGACGAGCATGTCGCCGAGGTCGCTATCGTCCTTCAACGACGAAGCCGGACGCCGCAGGATCCCCGCGTGATCCAGATCGACGGCATTGGCGATCATCGTCGCGGCGGCGTCCGCGGCGGCGGCGTTGCGCGCGAGCACGGTGACGCTGTCGGCAATGCCGAGGCTGAAGCTGCGGCCGCGCCAGCCGCTCGTCGCAATGCCGCGTACCGGCAGGTTCGCGTCGAGCGTCAGGTTGGCGTCGAGCGTCTGATCGCGTGACAGCCGCACGGGCGAGAACGATGCGAGGTCGGCGAACACGCCGACGCGGTATTGCTGTCCCTCGGTCAGATAAAGCGCAATGTCGCCGCCATTGTTGATGAATGCGCGCGAGATGTCTTCGCGCGCAAACGCCGTGATCAATTCATCGGCGACGCTGCCCGCCACCGCCGCCATCGGCGTGATGTAGCGCGCCCGGTGAGGATGACAGGCCGACCACATGCGACGGGCAACCGCGCCTTGCAACGCTGTGCCGTTCAACGTCGAGTCGGCCGACACAGGCTGCCGAAGCCGCGGCAACTCGCCCACCAGCTCCGGCAACACGTCGACAAAACGCGCCCAGCACGCCTCATACGCGGCCTGCACCGCCGAAGGCGTGCCGTCCGCGCTGAGGATCAGATCGATCGGCCCATGCTGCCAGTGCCAGCGGGTCGCATCGAGTCGGGTGCGGGTTGGGTTCATCGTGTCCGTTACGTGCGTTGCGTCTTTTAGGTGCGTTGGGTTGTTTAGATCGGCGCGGGCGGCACCGTTAGCCGAGCATCGGCGGCATGGCGGGCGGCCACGGATTGTCGGGATTGCGCGCCACGGTTCGGCGCGCGAGCGGCGCGCCTTCCGTGTGCTCCGGCCCGTTGGCCAATATGCTCTCTAGTGAGCGCACGGCTTCGAGATGACCACCGAGATCGCGATACGCGTCATAGGTCATGGTGAATTCGATCGGCGCGACAATGGCGGGCGTCGGCACCGTGCCGAACGAACGGTCGGGCATGCGCGAGACATCTACCATCACCGTGATGCCGCCGCCCGGCCACACGTAAGCCGGTGCGCCGCCGCAGGTCACATTGACCAGTTTCTGTTTGATCGCGCGCGTAAGCAGCACCGGGTTTTCCGTGGCGCCCGCTCGCAGGCTGCCGCCCGCGCCGCCGAGAAACAGCACGGTGGCCAGCGACGGCTCGCAGTTCTCGCCGATCCGTTCGACCGTGCGGCGCACCGCCTCCGGCATCGCCGCGATGCGCGGCACGAGATCCTGATCGAGTTCGTACCACTGCGCGTGCTCGCCGGTAGTCGATACCATCAGCAGGCGCATGCCGGGTCTGGCGACGGCAGGGTCGAAGCCTTCGACAATCGCGAGCGGGTCCTGAATGTCGGTGCCGCCCCAACCCGTGCCGGGATTGGCCACCTGAAAATAACGGCCCGGCGTCGACTTGCGTCCGCGAATCTTCAGACCTGAGCGCGTCATGCCGAGACAGCGACCCGCCTGATGCTCGGTCAGCACGCCGGTAATGTGATCGTCGACGACCACCACTTCGTCCGCATGACCGAACCATTGTTTAGCGAAGATGCCGATCGTGGCGGACCCGCAGCCCACGCGCATGCGCTGCTCCTCGACACCGTCGACAATCGGCGCAGCGCCCGCGCGAATCACCAGACTCGCGCCGCCGTCGATGCTCAGTTCCACCGCCTCCTTGTTGCCGAGCGCGAGCATCATGTCGCACGTCACGCGGCCTTCTTTCTTGCTGCCGCCGGTCAGATGATGCACGCCGCCGAGGCTCAGCATCTGCGAACCGTATTCGGCCGTCGTCACATGGCCGACGATCTCGCCATGGCAACGCACGTTCGACTGCTCCGGCCCGAGGAAGCGGTCGGTGTCGATCTTCACCTTGAAGCTGCAGTAGCTGAAAATGCCTTCGGTGACGACCGTGATCATGTCGACGTCGTCGAGTTTCGAAGCAACGATAAAGGGCGCCGGCTTGTAGTCGGGATACGTGGAGGATGCGCCGACGCCGGTCACGAACAACGCCTGTTCGGCTGCGGGGTCGCGCACTTCAGAAGCCGCACCAAATTCGATCGTGGCGTTCGCACTGCCTGCGCCCGCTTCGGCTGTTAAAGGCGCGCGCGACAGGAACACCACCGGATCGACACGAATGAGCCTGCCGTCGGCGTTCGCATAACGGTCGCATGCGCCGGTGCGCCCTGCGGATATCTGGCACAGCACCGGGCACGCGTTGCATTCAATCTTGTTCGACGCCATCCGCTCGCTGCGCGGCGCCGCCTTCTCGAGCACGGTCGGACCCGGCGTCGAGGCGGTTTCACCGTCAACGCTTTCCGCTCCGAAATCGACCTTCGTATGTTCTGTCATGGTGGGGTTCCCATACGACGACATTACAATCGGTCCCGCTCCGGCTCACGAATAGCCCTTGTTTGAAGGCACTTTCGCGTGATCCGCCAACTTCCATGTTGCGGCCACTCACCGTTCGTGTAGTATCCGCTACACCAAACTCGTTAGAAATCTACTCGATCAATTTAGTCTGCGCAACGTATTTACTGGCATGCGCGTGATTGGTGCAACGCCACATCACCGTCTGAATGACGCTTCAATCTACGCCGAAGTGAATGATCGCGCAGCGCATCCCGCAACCGTCCATGCGGGCTGTATGATGAAGGCGCGCCCGTGCCTGGCCGGCTGCGGCGCGTGCCGTTCAACCTACGCTAACAAGAGATCCGAGACCGCCATGAGTCCCACCGCCGCCCGCAAACCGGGCGCTACCGGCATCCGTGCGAAACAGGCGCAGGACACTCGCGCCAAGATTCTGAAAGCGGCCATCAAGGTCTTTGCCAAGCAGGGCTATGCGAGTGGCCGCGTGGAGAGTATTTCGAAGGCGGCGCGCTCGCACGACCGCATGATTTATTACTACTTCGGCAGCAAGGAACAGTTGTTCGTCGAGGTTCTGGAAACGATCTACACGCAGTTCAACGAGGCGGAAAGCAAGCTCGATCTCGACCTGGCCAACCCGGTGCATGGGCTCGAACAGATGGTCGAGTTCGTCTGGCAGTACTACCTCGATCATCCCGAGTTCGTCACGCTGCTCTCCAGCGAAAATCTGCATCAAGGCAAGCACGCGAAGAAATCCCTCAAACTTAAGGAGATTTCCGGCTATGCAATTTCGGTGGTGCAGAAGTTATTGGACGCGGGTCAGGCGCAGCAAGTGTTCCGTGCCGATGTCAAAGCGCGCGATGTGTATTTGATGATCGCCTCGCTCGGGTATTTTTATAACGCCAATCAGTACACGTTGGGCGCGTTTCTGGGCGAGCCGCTCATGGAAAAGGCGGCGCTCGAGCATTGGTGCGAGGTGATCAAGGACACGGTGCTGCGCGCGGTGAGGTCGAGTTTGCCCGTGCCGCCGGATGCGGCGGCGCTCACGGTCGCGGTGAACGAGGCAAGCCAGAATAGCGAGGCATAACCGCTCCGCTGCTAGATGGCGCTACACCTGAAAGTGATCTCTCAATACACTTACGATTCGTCCGCACGCGTGACCGTCACCATAAGGCGACACGCCTCGCGCCATACGCTTGTATTCGACCGGGTCGTCGAGTAGCCGTTGCGTGTTCGAGACAATGTCGGCGTATTCGGTGCCCACGAGCTTGACGACCTCGTGCGCGACCGCCTCTGGGCGCTCTGTCTCGCGCCGTAGCACGAGCACCGGTTTGCCGAGCGCGGGCGCCTCCTCCTGCACGCCACCGGAGTCGGTCAGGATCAGATAGGCCTGCTTCATCGCCGCAACGAACGGTAGGTAATCCAGGGGTTCGCACAGCGTGATCCGTGGATGGTTGTCGAGATGGGCGAAGGCCGTTTCACGCACGTTCGGATTCGGGTGAACCGGATAGAGCACATGAACGTCGGGATTGTTATCGGCGATCGATTTGATTGCTCGAAGAATGTTCTGAAACGCCTCGCCAAAATTCTCGCGACGGTGCGACGTCACTAGAATCAGCCGGCTATCGCCCTTGAAAGGCGTTGCACCATCGCAACGCGCGGCCACGTCCAGCAACGCGTCGATGACCGTGTTGCCGGTGACGAACACGCTCGCTGCATCGATGCCTTCTGTGAGGAGATTCTGTTTCGCGGTCTCCGTCGGTGCGAAATGCCAGCGCGCAAGCCGGGTTGCGACCACACGATTCATTTCTTCCGGAAACGGATTCGACAGATCACCGGTTCTCAGTCCGGCTTCGACATGCCCGACCGGCACGCGCCGGTAAAAGGATGCGAGCGCTGCCGTCAGAACAGTGGTCGTATCGCCCTGCGCGAGCAGCACGTCGGGCTGTTCGGCGGCAAGCACCTCATCGAGGCGAACCATGAGCCGTGAAGTCAGCATGGGTAGCGACTGATTGGGTTGCATGATATCGAGGTCGATATCGGCTTTGATCTCGAACAGACGCAACACCTGATCGAGCATGCCGCGATGCTGCGCCGTTGCCAGGACGCGGCAGTCCGCCCACTCTTCGCGCTGCAACCGCTTGACGAGCGGCGCCATTTTCACAGCTTCGGGACGCGTTCCGATAGTGACGATGATCTTACGTTTTTTCACGGCGTTTTCCGGTATGGGGACTTGATAAAGGATGGGGAGTCGCAGTCGATGGTGTGTTTTTGCACGGTCAGGCTCTACCGACCAACCGGCGGATCGCGCTTCTGAGCCGCCAGGTCTTCGAGCGCAGCGTCGTGTTCAATTGCCTCTCGACCGCGTCCGCATGCGCTCGGACTTCGGTAAGAAGCGCCGCGCAATGTTCGCCGTCGATCTTGTATTTTTCGATGCACGCATGAAGCGAAGCAATCTCCGCAGACAGAGCGCGGCGTTCCTGGCTCGCTTCGCCCATTGTCTGGTCGCGTTCGGTGATTGCTCGTGTTAGTTCGCGGACTGTCTGCTCCCGCTCGCTGAGTGCTTGCTGCAATTCGTCGAGTGCTTGATCCCGTTCGGAGAGCGTCTCTTGCAAGCGCTTCAGCTTTAGCTTCTCTGCGTCGAGTTCTGCGCATACTTGCTGCAGCGTGTTCTCTGTCGATTCGAGACGGGCGGTCGTCGCAGCACGCTCGCTATGAGTTTGAGCAAGCTGTGCCGCGAACTGCTCCCTCTCTAAGGCGTGCATCTGGGCAATGCCTTCACTGCGCTTTCGCGCAAATGCCTCGTAAGTATCGTCGCCAACAAAGAAATTGCGCAGATCGGGCCGAGTGTCTCCGAGCGCCGAGAGCCGCGCGTAGACGAGCAATATCTGCTTCCCGTTCCAGTAGTTGATATTGATTCTCGCCGTGTCGACGACGCGGCACGCCACCGCGGCGAAACCGGGCACCGGACAGACGGGAATGTTGGCCAGGTCGAACGTGAAGAAATGCTCGGGGATCCGGTCATATTCCTGAAACGGCAGAAGCAGAACCAGAAAACGCCTGGTGTGCTCCGCAAGCCGTGCGACAACATCGAACGGGCGGTCGAAATGCTCAAGCGTATTCGACGAAAAAATGACGTCGTAGTCGTCTAGCTCGTCGAGAGACTGCGCTTTGAAACACCCATGGGGAAAAGAGGCCCGGGCCTTCTCGATCGCCACTTCCGAAATATCGACTCCGGTGATCGAGTTCACGCCAAGCCATTTGCTCAGTTCATCTACGCCCTGCCCCTCCGCACAACCCCAGTCGCAAATCTTCCATTGCTCGCGCAACACCAGGTCCTTGAACCAGTCCGGCATCAGCGTGGCCGCAATCGTCGCGAAAAATCGCGTTTGGCCATGTCCGCCGGCAGAGACCCAGTCCGTCGAAAAACGATGGTCCCAGTATTGCTTTGAGTTGATGTCTGTCATTACAAGGCCTGTTGGTCTGCTCATTCGATCGAATGCGCGGACGTTCGCGATAGGGGGCAAAGATGCCTAGTCGACAGTCAGCGTGCTTTCGATGACTTCGCGCCAGCGCTTTTCCCATTCCTGCTTGGCAAACGCGGCCGAGGACTCGAGTCCGTGCGCCGCGAGTCTCGCGAGCCTCGTTCGATCGTCGGCCAGTTCTTCGATAGCGGCCGCAAGCTCGATATAGTCCGCACGGATCAGCTTGCCGTTGTACCCGTCGACGATCAGGTTCGGCAGTCCGCCGACGTTGGTCGCTATGACCGCGTTATTGGTCGCCAGCGCCTCGATACAGGATAGGGAGGTTCCTTCCGAATACATGGTCGGGACCAGCACGATATGGCTGTCGACATAGGCTTTGTACATGTCCTCCATGTCGTATTCGATCCACGTCACCCTGTGCGGATGACGCGCCATGAACGCTTTCACCGCTTGCGCATCGTGGTCGATCGCCTGACCGCACAGGACCAGGCGGATATCCGGGCGCCGCGAAAACAAAAGATCGAACGCGTTGATGGTCAGATAGAGACCGCGCGCTTCATAAAGCCGGCGCGGCAGCAGAACGCATAACTCCTCTGTCTCGAAGTTCTTCGGATGGCTCCTGAAAGACTCGAGATCGACGTAGTTCGGGACGTACGTGAGTGTATTGGCGAGCGCCCAGTCATAGGTTCGCACCCAGTTGATAAAATTCGTATCGACACACACGCATTGGTCGCTGTTGCGCAGCGCGCGGAACAACGGTTCATAGCGTGCCCGGTCAAATGTGGCGAGGTTATTGGAGGCTCCGTCCCAATGAATGCCGTGGTTGATCGAGATGACGCGCTTGTTTTTCCCGAGCGACGCGGCAAGTTCAGTCGGTGAAGCGATAATGAGATCGACATCCGCGCAGAATTGGGCGTATTTGCCAGACATCGCGTCGAAATCCAGGTTGTCGGCGGCATTGATCCCGACTACCTTGACGCCTCGAAAATCGCGCTCGAACGGCTCGCGGGCGTTCTGCAGCAGACGAACCTCGCAGCCCATGCCATGCAGCACGACTGCGAGGTCGTAGACGTAGCGTTCCGCCCCGCCCTTATAGACGGTTTCGCCGTTCCAGTCGTAGAAGTTGACGTTGATGATGTCCACCTTCACCGTACGCCGCGCGCAAGCAGCCGTCAGCCTCGTCACGTTCCCGGCGTCGACCTGTCTGAGCAACGGCGCGTGAAGCACCGGCCAGGCGTGCGCGTTCGCAACCTCTGCGGACGCCTCCGTGTACGCGGTGGACCACTGGCCGCTCGCCACTGCGTCGACGAAGTCGATTCCCGAGGCGACGATAATGGCATGTTCGTATTCCCTGATGGTCCGGGTCGGCGTGCCGATCACCGGTTTCCCGGCGGCCAGATACTCGAACAGCTTCAGCGGCGAAACGGGATCGGTTTTCTCGCTGACAACGAACGGCACAATACCGACATCGATCCAGGCGAGATAGTGCTTCAGTTCGGCATACGGTTTCGGGCCGAGGTGAATGAAATTGTCGAACGTCTTCAGACGCGCCATGCGCTCCTGAACCTCGACGCTGTATTGCGGCTCGAAAGCGACGACAGGACCGACGAACAGCATCACCACGCCGTCGAGTCGCACGATTTCGTCGAGCAAATCAAAATCGAGCAACTCGGAAATTGCACCGTGGTAGCCGACAACCTTCCGGTTCGCCACCATCTCGTACAGCTTCGCCGGTACGTCGCATCGCTCGCGCTCGCCGTGAACGAAGTCTTCCGGATAAACGCCGTTTTCCAGCAGCAGCGCATTCGTGACCTTCGCGCGGTTCGCCTCGTACAGCCGATTCGACGAGAACAGGCACACATTCGCGATCTGCAGCAAGACCTCATGGTCGCAACGCATGACGTCGGAATAGTTCGCGAAGATGGTCAGGTCGTCGAGAACATCGTAAATCGTCAGTGCGGCACGGCAGATTTCGGCGACGTACTTGAAACCCGGCCAGTGAAGATAGAGCGTGACCGGCTCGTCCTGAAAATAGCCGAGGAAATCCTCGACCATGTTGGACACGTACAGGTTGTTTGACTTGGGCTGGATCACGGGATAAGGCCCGCCGTACTCCAGCATCACGCAAAGATAGCCCGCCTTTGCGAACTCGGCCATGAGGTGGTCGGGACGCTGCTTGAGCGAAAGGTCGTAGGCAACCGGGCACAGCACCACACCTTGGCGGTCCGGATGCGCCGTAAGCAGGCGGCTGATCTGGTGCCTTCTTTGTTTCGAGGGTTCCTTCGCGTAGTTCCCAAAGTACGCCGCCTGGGCGCGTGTATGGACTTCGTAGTCTCCGCCGGCCACGGGCAGGACGTCATGCATGGGTACAACGGCAACCGCCGGCGTCTGCGTCTTGCCGCGCGCCGCCAGCGCATAAACCGCGCTCGCAATCCGTCGCATTGGCGCGGTCAACTTCCACGAACTGCTTTCGAAAATTTCGCCAAGGGAGCCCTGCACACGCTCGCGCTCGCGAACCTCGCGCACAAGCTCGCTCGACACGTCGTTCAGCGAGCGCTTGAGACTATGGATTTCCGACAGCGCGTCCGACAACCGCTTCGCCAGTGTGTACCGGTCTCTGCGCGCGAGACGCTGGTCCTCTGCAATCTTCTCGTGTTGCGTGCTGAGAGCCTCCGCATCGGAGACCGAAGTGCTCCGCTTCGTGACCGATGCGAGGTTTTGTCTCCGCATTACGTTTGGCATTGCTTCTTGTCTGTCCATGGCCAACCTCTCGAGTCGCCGTTATTCCAATTGCTCTTTCTGATGCCGTCACCGCCTGTCTGAAGGCGTTTCTTCCATGCGTATTTCTTCTGTGATATCCGGCAGGAACAGCCCGTATCTATCGCTTTCAACATAGGAAGAGAAATAGCAGGCGCCCTCGATGTACTCGTAGTACTGCGGCACTGCGGCAGACCGGTCTTCGAGGGCCGCCACGAGCAGATACCGGCCTGTGTTGAGCTGGTTTCTCAGGCGAAACTCGATGCCGAACTCACTGCCTTCGAAATCGAAGTCGATGCCTTTCTCGTCGTGAGTGGTCCGGACGATCAGATCCGTGCCTTTCGTATCCTTGATGGAGAAAGCCACGCTCAGCGCGCGGCGATCGATGCCTCCAGGAATCTGGATCGCCAGGCGGATGATCATCGGCTCGAATGCCGTGAACACGCTTTGGTGCCGACCGGCCGAGTTCAGGACCTGCGCAGACACGATCGATCCGACGTGCGTTCCCCAATGGTTGATCGGTTCGTCACTGGCAGTTGAGGCGAGCCGCCCCGCGCTTTCCGCGGCCTGATCGTTCTGCTTCGCTTCTTCCTCAACACCGGCCGCGCTGTCTGCCGACTGACCAGACACTCCGATCGCTCCGCTTTCGCCGAGTCCTTCGGACATGAACTGCGTGTATTGCGCGGTAACGGCGAACGCGTTGCCCGCCATCCGAACCCGCCCACCATCGAGCCAGACGGCACGCTCACACAAGGTTCGCACCGAGCCGACGTCATGCGACACGAAAAGAATCGTGACGCCTGATTCCTTGAGTTCCTTGATCTTGTTGAAGCATTTGGCCTGGAAGCGCGCGTCGCCCACGGCAAGGGCTTCGTCGATGATCAAGACCGCCGGGTCGACGTGAATGGCCACGGCAAACGCGAGGCGCACATACATGCCGCTCGAATAAGTTTTGACCGGCTGATCGATGAAATCGCCAATTTCCGCGAACTGCTCGATGCTGGCGAATTTCCGATCGATCTGGTCGGCAGTCATTCCCAGCATGGCGGCGTTCAGATAGACGTTTTCCCGACCGGAAAACTCCAGATTGAAACCGGCTCCCAATTCGAGCAGCGCCGCCACGCGACCGTTGATCGCGATGTCACCCTGGGTGGGGCGCAGTGTTCCGCAAATTATCTGCAATAGCGTGGACTTGCCGGACCCGTTGCGCCCAATGATGCCGACCGTTTCGCCGCGTGTGACCGAGAGCGAAACGTCCCGAAGCGCCCAGAATTCCCGCGAATACCCGGTGCGTTTTGGGAAGACGATATGCTTGAGACGGTCGAGCGGCGTTTCGTATATGTCGAAACGCTTCGAGGCACCTGTTACCTGAATCGTGGTTTCAGGCTTGCCAACCTGATTCATTTCCATGAGCTTCGGCCTTTACAGAACGTCCGCGAATCCTTCGCGTGTCTTCTGGAACCAGGCCAGACAGATCCACGCGAAAGCGATGCTGCATGGCAGATAGATCGCGATCCCCGCAAAGTCAGGCAACTCGCCCGCGATCATGACCGCTCGTGCCTGCTCGATGATGAAAGTTAGCGGATTGGCCAGAATGAGTGCCCTGAAAGCGGGCGTCAAAGTATCGAGCGCGTAGAAAACCGGCGACAGGAACATCAACAGGGATGAAAGCAGCGTGGTGACATAGGTCAGGTCACGCACGTAGACGCCGGTGGCGGCGAACAGCCAACCCACACCCACGCCGACAAACGCGAGCGGAATGAAGAGCGCCGGCAAAAAGACGATCGTCCATTGAAGCTTTCCGTATACGCACAGCGCGAAGACAACCCAGACGACAAGACTCGTCATGAAGTGAAATGCCGCCGAGGCGACGGTAATCCACGGCAGGATTTCAAGAGGAAAGACGACCTTCGTGACGTAGTTCGCGTTGGTCGTGATAATGGTCGGCGCTCTATTCAGGCACTCGGCGAAGAAATTGAACAGAATGAGGCCCACGAACAGAATCACCGCGAACTGAAAACTAGTGTCAGTTCCTGGCCAGCGCGATTTCAACAGCGTGCCGAAAACAACCGTGTACATGGCGAGCATGATCAACGGCTGAACGATAGACCACGCCAGTCCCATTACCGATCCGCGATATCGGCTCAATATATCCCGCCTGGTTAGCGCGACGATAAGCTGGCGTTGCTGCCAGGGAACCAACAAAAGATCGCGAAAATGAGCACGAG
This sequence comes from Paraburkholderia sp. RL17-381-BIF-C, assembly GCF_046026435.1. Taxonomy (NCBI): domain Bacteria; kingdom Pseudomonadati; phylum Pseudomonadota; class Betaproteobacteria; order Burkholderiales; family Burkholderiaceae; genus Paraburkholderia; species Paraburkholderia sp. RL17-381-BIF-C. The sequence goes on from NZ_JARESX010000011.1 coordinate 55,986, forward strand.
GATGAGATTCCTCGCGACCATCGTGTTTATAGGTAAAGCTCATATTGGCAGATCGCCTTGAACAGCGCCGGCTGATTTAACGGTCAACGAAGAGGCAAATCATGCGGCGACGAATGAACCTGCCGGGATTTCGCCAGTCGGTGCCTGCTCCATTGCTCTTGAATAACCCTACGGTCTTGCCAAACTCGCGCGAACGAATATCACTATCTTGAAGTAGTTAAATTCGCATCTAAAATGTGCAAAAGATTAATAACCGAAAGCTCACCAGCATTCGTATTGTCAACGAATTGGGTCGACTAAAACCTTAGAAAATGATGAGGCGCAAAGAAGAAAGTCAGAAACGGTTGCGGGAATATTCGACTTCTGCGCAGGAATTTTCTGCAAAAATCGAGAGAAGTGGAATGCGACCGAATCCCGCAGTGCGCGGCGTTCATGTCGAACGCCCGCCGGATACCAGGTATCCGTATCACAGCCCGTTGCAGGCCGGATGAAATCGAACATCGTCGATGTTCGGAAGCAGCGTGCATTCGCACGCTGCCTGGCACGTCATCTTGATTGCATTGCTTACGGCTGCGCGGCCGCGGCATCATCCTCACGAAACAATTTGTCCGCCAGGTGAAACGCCGAATTCGCCGCCGGCACACCGCAATAGATCGCGGTTTGCAGCAGCACTTCCTTGATCTGCTCACGCGTCACACCGTTATTCTTCGCGGCCCGCAGATGCAAGGCGAGCTCTTCGCTGCGGTTGAGCGCGACCATCATCGCGATGGTCAGCAGGCTGCGCGTGTGGCGCGGCAAACCGTCGCGCGTCCAGATTTCGCCCCACGCATAGCGCGTGATGAAATTCTGAAACTCTTCCGTCAGTTCAGTACGGTTCGCAAGCGACCGGTCGACGTGCGCACTGCCGAGCACCGCACGGCGCACACCGAGCCCGGCTTCGTAACGGTCTTCGTCGTTCATTTCTGCTCCGTCAGGAAGTCGATCACGGTCTTCGTGAAAGCGTCGGCTTTCTCGATATTCGAAATATGCGAGGCGTCCAGTTCCACGTAACGCGCGCCCGCTATCGCCTGCGCCAGTTCGCGGCCTTGCGCCGGCGTGGCGGCCAGATCGTGCGTGCCGCTGATCACCAGCGCGGGCACCTTGATGCCGGGTGCCTCGGGGCGCAGGTCGGCTGCGTCGATCGCATCGCAATTCGACGCGTAGCCTTCCTTGTCGGTGTGCGTGAACACGTCGCGAATCATGGCCAGCACCACCGGCTCGCGCTCGATATAGTCCGCCGTGAACCAGCGCGGCAGAACGGCATCGGCCAGCGCGGCCATGCCTTCGTTGCGCGCTTTCGCGGCGCGCGGCACCCACACTTCCGGCGAACCGATGCGCGCGGCCGTATTGCACAGCACGACGCGCTCGATACGATCCGCGTGACGCGCCGCCAACGCAACGCCAGTCAGGCCGCCCATCGACAGTCCGCAGAAATTCGCGCGGGCGATCTTCAGCGTGTCCATCAGGCCGAGCACGTCGCCGGTGAGTTGCTCGATCGTATAGGGGCCTTTTGGCGCTTCCGAATGGCCGTGGCCGCGCGTGTCGTAGCGCAGCACGCGAAAGTGTTTCGACAGCGCCACGACTTGCGGCGCCCACATGGACAGATCGGCGCCGAGCGAATTCGACAGGACGATCCACGGCGCATTGCCGTGGCGGTCGCCGTCGATTCGGTAATGAAGCTCGGTGCCGTTGACTGCGGCGTAAGGCATGCCGGTTACTCCCTGAAATGGTCGCGCTGCGAGCGCGTGGTGTGAAGTGCCAGCGCGGCGTCCACATAAGCGTGCGCCTGGCCGACATATTGAGCAGGATCGAGCAAATGCTTCAGACGCTCGAGCGAAAGATGTTCGGTCACGGCCGGGTCTGCGGCAAGCACGTCGAAAAGCGTTTGCCCGTCGCGGATCGCGACTTTCGACGCGCGCTCCACCAGATGATGCGCGTCGAGCCGGCCGATGCTGTCGCCGAGCGCGAGCATGACCGCCTCGCCGAGAATCAGGCCGTGCGTGACGTCGAGATTGGCGGCAAGGCGCGGCACGTTCACGTTCAGCCCCGCGGCGATCTGTTCGATGTTGGCGAGTGCGCCGCCCGCGAGGCGCGCCAGATCCGGCAACGCATCCCACTCGGCTTGCCAGCCGCCGAGCGCGCGCTCGTGCTCCTGCACCATGCCGGCAAACACCGTGGCGACCAGCCCCGGCGCACGCGTGGCCGCCGTCAGCACCGCCGCGCAGCCGACCGGGTTGCGCTTGTGCGGCATGGTGGACGAACCGCCCTTGCCGGCCGCGGCCGGTTCGGCGAGTTCGTCGATTTCGGTTTGCATCTGCAGCGAGATGTCACGCGCGATCTTGCCGAGCGTGCCGATCAGCATGCCGAACAGCGAGGCCGTTTCGGCAATGCGATCACGCTGCGTGTGCCAGGGCAGCGTCGGCACGGCAAGGCCAAGTTCTCGTGCAAGCGATTGGGTGACTTGCGGCGCGGCATCGCGCAGACTCGCCAGCGTGCCCGCCGCGCCACCGAATTGCAGCACCAGCACGCGGGCGCGCAACGCATCGAGCCGCTCGCGATGACGCAGCAGCGCGTCGAGCCATTGCGCGAATTTCAGGCCGAGCGTAATGGGCAGCGCCTGCTGCAACCAGGTGCGGCCGATCATCGGCGTGGCGCGATGGGTGGCCGCGAGTTTCGCCACGGCGTTACAGGTGGATTGCAGGCTGCTGTCGAGCAGATCGAAGGTGTCGCGCAATTGCAGCACCGTCGCCGTGTCGATGATGTCCTGGCTGGTGGCGCCCCAATGCACGTATTTCGACGCTTCGGCGTCGGCCGCCTTGACGCGCGCGGTGAGCTGCTTGACGAGCGGAATCGCGAGATTGCCGCCGAGCGCGGCGTCGCGCGCGAGCGCGTCGGCGTCGAGTTGATCGGCCTGGCAAGCGGCCTCGATGGCGCCCACCGCGGTATGGGGGATGACGTTATGCGCGGCTGACGCGCGCGCGAGCGCCGCTTCCACGTCGAGCATCCGTTGCAGCGTGGCACGCGGCGCCCAGATGTCGTTCATGGGCTGCGTGCCGCAAAGAAGGCCCGTCAGACGGGCGCTGGAGTCGAGCATGATGGCGTGAGTGGCCGAATTATCGAAAGTAAAAGCGCCGCCGCGCGTCAGGCCGCGTTTGCGGCTTGCGTACCGTCGATCAGCGGCACGCCGGTCAGCTTGTGCAGTGCATCGAAATCGATATCCGAGAAGATCTCGCGCACCACCAGCCCCTGATCCGTGACATCGATCATGGCAAGGTCCGTATAGATGCGGTCGACGCAACCCACACCGGTTACCGGGTAGCTGCATTCGGCGGCGATCTTGCTCTCGCCCTGCTTGGTCAGGTGCTCCATCATGACATAGACCTGCTTCGCGCCGATCGCGAGATCCATCGCGCCGCCCACGGCGGGAATCGCGTCGGGCGCGCCGGTGTGCCAGTTCGCCAGATCGCCCGTGGCCGACACCTGGAAGGCGCCGAGCACGCAGAAATCCAGATGGCCGCCGCGCATCATCGCGAACGAATCCGCATGGTGGAAATAGCAGCCGCCCGTGAGCAGCGTGACGTGCTGCTTGCCGGCGTTGATGAGTTCGTCGTCTTCCTCGCCTTTGGCCGGCGCCGGGCCCATGCCAAGCAAACCGTTTTCGCTGTGCAGGAAGATTTCCTTGTCAGCGGCGAGATGGTTGGCCACCAGCGTCGGCACGCCGATGCCGAGGTTCACGTAGGCGCCTTCGGGAATATCCAGCGCAACGCGCTTGGCCATTTCATCGCGGGTCAGTTTTTTCATGTCGGTCTCCGGTTCAGGCGGCAGCGTCGTGAGGATTGGGCAGCGGGGCGTGCGCCGCTTGCGGCACTTCGATCACGCGTTGCACGAAAATGCCGGGCGTGACGATCACTTCGGGATCGAGCGCTCCGAGCGGCACGACTTGCGACACCTGCACGATCGCGGTTTTCGCCGCGCTGGCCATGATCGGTCCGAAATTGCGAGCCGTCTTGCGATACGTGAGATTACCCCAGCGATCGCCTTTGTACGCCTTGATCAGAGCGAAGTCGGCATGCAGCGGCGACTCCAGCACATAGTGCCGGCCGTCGATCAGGCGCGTTTCCTTGCCTTCGGCGAGCTTGGTGCCGTAACCGGTCGGCGTGAAGAAGCCGCCGATACCCGCGCCTGCCGCACGAATGCGCTCCGCGAGATTGCCCTGCGGCACCAGTTCCAGTTCGATCTCTCCGGCGCGATATAACGCGTCGAACACATACGAGTCGGTCTGGCGCGGGAACGAGCAGATGATTTTGCGCACGCGCTTGGCCTTGAGCAGCGCCGCGAGGCCGATATCGCCGTTACCGGCATTGTTGTTGACGATGGTGAGGTCGCGCGCGCCCTGTTCAATGAGCGCGTCGATCAATTCCGACGGCATGCCGGCCGTGCCGAAGCCGCCGATCATGACGGTCGCGCCGTCCTGGACATCGGCGACGGCCGACTGAAGTGACTCGAAAATCTTGTTGATCATGTCGAATTTCCTTTTGGGGCGCTGCGTGCCGCGAGGCTGGCTGCGTTTCAGGCAGAGCGTGGGCGGAACGGTCTCCGGGCCAATGCGGGCGGTGGCTCGCCAAGTGCGGATGCGGGCTGGCGCCGTCGGTTAGCTCGCTTCAAATTTGTTCGTTGTATGAACATGGATTCGTTTAGCGAACGTTTAGGCGATTATGGTTGTCCTTCGGGCAGGTTGTCAAGGCAGGGAATTCCCCTTAATCATAGGTTTTGCCGCGCGTTGTGCTGGTTTTGTTGCGTGCTTCGCGTGTCGATAGCGGGCAAGCGGCACTATCCCGCGTCAGGATTGCCCGACGAACCTCCATCCTCATATCCAGTACGCCGCCCCGCCCGGCGCCGCGGGTCACGCAAACATGTCTGGAACGAGCCTGGATCTAAAACGGATCCCTTGCCTCGTCAACGTGGAGGACACACGCACCGCGCAATACGGGGCGGCGGGCCACGCGGTCGTGCGCGCCGAAGGACGCAGCCAGGAAGTGCTCAAACACGACCTGGAGAAGAAGCGCATCGAGCGCCGCGCGGTGCTCGAAACGCCCCACTTCATGAGCCTGCCGTTCATCCTCGCGCGCACCGACCTGCTGGCGACCGTGCCGCACGCGATAGGCTTCGCGTACGTGTCGGAGCACGCGTCGATCACGCTGGTCGAGCCGCCACTGCCGTTGCCGCATTTCGATCTGCGGCAGCATTGGCATCGCAAGTTTCATAACGATCCGCGCGCAGGCTGGCTGCGCAGCGTAGTCGCCGAACTGTTCAACGACGCGATGGACGGATGGCCGAAATGAGCGGCGGACTATCGGCGCACTGATAGCGGCAATGTTGCATGAGACGAGAAGGGACATCGCCACGGCGCGGTGAAAAACATGGAACAATGGCCGCACTCATTGAACCCGCGCGCTCCGTACAGCGTCGACGCGCGATCCCGGAGGAGCGACGGATGACCAGCAGCAAGGCAAAGAAGATCAAACCCACGGCCGCAGCAGAGCGCCCGAGCCGCGAGGAAGCCGAAGCAGCCGTTCGCGTGCTGCTGCGCTGGGCCGGCGACAATCCGGCGCGTGAAGGCCTGCTCGATACGCCCGCGCGCGTGGTGCGCTCATACGAGGAGTTTTACGCGGGCTACCAGGTCGACCCGCGCGAGATCCTTGCCCGCACCTTCTCCGAAGTGGACGGCTACGACGAAATGATCGTGCTGAAAGACATCCGTTTCGAGAGCTATTGCGAACATCACATGGTGCCGATCATCGGGCGCGCGCACGTGGCGTATTTACCGCAGCATCGCGTGGTCGGCATCTCGAAGCTGGCGCGCCTCGTCGATGCGTTCGCCAAGCGCCTGCAGATCCAGGAAAAGATGACGGTGCAAATCGCCGACACCTTGAACGACGTGCTGCAACCGGCGGGTGTCGGCGTGATTCTCGAAGCCGCGCATCAATGCATGTCGACTCGCGGCGTGCACAAGGCCGGCGTGACGATGGTCACCTCGCGCATGCTCGGCACGTTCCGCACGGATCCGTCCACGCGCCGCGAGTTTCTGTCGATCGTCGGCAATCCGGGCGTGGTGGCTGTCTCCAACACGTAGGCACAGCCCAGCTTCGACAACAGCGCCTCATGCCACGCCGGGCCTTGTGCGCATCTGCCCGAAGGTGGCCAGCAACACCGCGCCCAGCACGCACGCGACACCGGCCAGTTGCGCCGCGCTGACGCGTTCGCGCAGCAGCAGCGCGGCCAACGCCACCGCGCTCACCGGCACGAGCGCGGTCATCAGCCCCGCTTCCGCGCCGCTGATTCGCGCGGCGCCCGCGTACCACAGCACGAAGCCCGCCACGGTCGGCACCAGCGCGTAATAGAGCACGCCAACGAGTGCACTGGCATCGACCGGCAGCGTCCACGGTCGTTCGAAGCAGGCCGGCACGATCGCGACCGCGAAGCCGATACCGCACATCAATGCCGACAGCGGCAACGGCGCAACCGCCGTGCGCAGCTTGCGATTGAGCAGGATGAACAACGCCTCGCAGGCAATCGCAAGGAACACGAGCACGTTACCCGCCAGCGAACTGGCTGCATGCGGCGCAGGGAACGCGTCGAGATGCACGGTGCAGACCAGCACGCCGGCCGTCGCCAGCAGGATCGCGCCGAGTAGTGCGGGCCCGGGGCGCTCACCGAGCGCGAGCATGGCGACACCGGCCGACACGGCGGGCAAGGTGCCGGCAATCACGCCGGCATCGGCAGCCGAGGCGAGCTTCATCCCGCAGATCAGCAACACCGTGTAGCCGACGCTGCCCGCCCCTGCCTGGGCGATCACGAGCAAGGTATCGCGCCGGTCCAGACGCGGCCAGCGCACGCCGCGCCAGCGCATTACCAGCACGAACAGGGGAAAGGCAATCGCGAAACGCAGCGCGGTGGCGCTGAACGGCGGCAGCCCGGTTGCGATCGATTTGCTGACCACCACCGTGCTGCCGACTCCGATCATGGCCAGCGCGCAAAACAGGTATCCGGCATGCCGCGAGTTCATGGTGCTGTCCTGTGTAGTTGGAACGAGCACGAAGATTAGGCGTACGCCAGCCGACGGTCTTGAATGAAATTGCAGCGAGAGAGTGAGTCAATGAATCGGGTTCGTGGAATCACGACATGCCGTCAACGCTGGCCCCGCGCCAAATCCATCGAGTATCCTGAGCGAGCGGCTACAACGGTCGGCGCGGAGCCAACAATCGGGCCCTTCGGGTACACACTTTGCATCCCGGTAGAAAAGCCGCATAGCACGCCGGTTCAAGCGCAAGAACAGGAGTTTCTCAATTGGTAGAATTTCCGTCTTCGGCGGTATCGACCTGGGGCGGCGCGGTCGTGTTCCTCAACGTCCTGTTGACGCGACTCGGCGTGCCGATTCCCGCGGTTCCCGTGCTGCTCTTCGCGGGCTCCGCGATCGCTGCCGGTACGCTGTCCTTCTGGCCGATCCTCGCCGCCGCCGTACTCGGCGCGCTGATCGGCGACGGCGCATGGTTCGCGGCCGGCCGCCTGTATGGCCGCAAACTGATCGCCGCATTAGGCCGCCTCTCGCCAGCCGTCTATCCGAAGGTCAATAAAGCGCGCGCGCTGTTCGAGCGTTTCGGCGTGCCGCTCGTGTCGATCTCGAAGTTCGTCCCTGGGCTCGCGCTCATCACCCCGCCGCTGATGGGCACGACCGCCGTCGATGCGCGCATCTATGCGGCCTGGGACCTTGCCGGCGTCCTCGCCTGGGCCAATTTCTGGTTGCTCGGCGGCGCTGCCGCGGAACGGCAACTGCACATGCTGCTCGAGTTTGTCAAAGCGCGCGGCGGCACTGTCATCGACATTCTGCTGGCCGCCGCCCTGATTTATCTCGTGTTTCGTTTGCAGCAACGGCGCCGCGAGCGCCGCCGTTTCGCGCAAGCCGCCGCGGATGCCGCAGCCCAAACCGCCGTTCCCGGCTGGCGCCACGTCGCGCCGCCCAAGGTGCTCGACGCCCGCCCGCAAGCCCTTTCGTTCGAAGCGCCGCGACTCATTCCGGGCGCGCTCGCGTTCGATCCGCACTCGCCGGAGCAGATCGACGGCGCCCTGCGGGCGCACGATACGGTGATCTACTGCATCTGCCCGGACAGCGCGACGGCTGTCGATATCACGCAACGCATGCGGGACAACGGTTATACGAGGATTCGCGCACTCAGGGGCGGCCTCGACGCCTGGCAGCGGCGTGGCTTTCCGGTCGAACCGCTGCCACCCGCCGACGAGCTGTTCACCGGCAGACGCGCGCCGCTGCCAGGCGGTGAGGCCCACGGGGCCATCACGCTGCGCGGCTTCGCTCCGCGCAGCAGTCAAAGCACTTGAGCCGCATGCGTCCCACTTATGCGGACGCGCGTCCCAGGTCGTTATGCGGATGCCATCTGTGCCATTTCGTTCGCAGAAGCGCGCAACGATGGGCGCGCCATCATAGTTTGCGCAGCAAACCCGCCGCCGCGCGCATCCTCCGTTTGCGTTCCTTCTTGAGCCACTGAAGCGCCGCGTCGGTATCGCCAGTGCCGGCGCCGTCGAACAGGGCCCTATTCTCGTGCAACAACATTTCGCTAGCGACCACGTCGTTCAGCGCACCGAATCGTTTCTGGATCTGCTTCAAGCGTTTGAGAGTACGTTTGCGCCCGCCGCTCAGGACCGGCCCGAAAAACTCGAGCAGATAGCGCAGCTTCTTCCCCGCCTTCCTGACATTGTGAAAGGCAGCGTAGTTGGATCGCTTCGCCCGACGCGCGCGCCTCATCCGTTTTTTCAAGGAATTCTCGGAAGTCGCCACGCGTTGAGTGGCGAACTTCCGCAGCGGCATGCGTTCATGCGAGGTGTTCAGTTCTTTGGAAGCACTCGACAAGGCTTCGCGCAACAGATGTTTGACGTCGGCATTCGAGAGCGTTTCGCGGCTCGTCGCCATTGCGCCGCCGCGAGCGCCCTGAAGTTTGGGCGCCAGGTCGGCGGCGGCGCCGAGTGCGCCGCGGTCGTCGCTCGTCAGCAATTCGATCAGAATGTCCCAATCGCGCGTTTTGCCGGCGGCCGTGGCCAGAAATTGGTAGAGCGCGCGTTGCCGCGTGCTCTCGCCTTTTTCGAGCAATGGTGCGAAGGCCCACCACAACGAACGCAAACGCCGCAGCGAGACGCGCAGTTTGTGTAGTGCTTCAGGTGATGCGTCTTCGCGCACCGCATTGGTGTGTTCGATCGCTTCATCGACGAGCGGCGCCGCGTACGAGGCGAAGGCCGCTTGCGCGGAAGGCGCAGCAGCGGGTGGATCGCTGTCGCTGGAGCGTGGGTCGGCTTTGTGGCTCTCGCGTTTCATTGAAGATCCCTGAATACACCGTTCTGACAGCCTAGCAAAAAAAGGGCCCAGCGGTAAGCGCTTGGCCAGTACGCCGGAATAATGGCCGGTAGGTCCAGAAGCGCCTGCCTCAAACACTCGCCACGATGTCCCGCGGCGAAAAGGCCTCGCGCTTCGCATTGGCGCAATCAGCAAACGAGTCAGTTTGAGCAGGTTCCATGCGAATCCTCATTGTGGGCGCAACGGCTCTGCTCGTCGGCGAAGTGATTTCGGCTTCCTGGTCGTCCGTCCATCAAAGTCCTTTTCGGACAGCTGAGCATTCCGATCGGACAATTTTTCACACCGTGCTCCGCAGCGGTGCGCGTCTAGCGGCTGCGCACCTCGGGCGTCACGCAACTGTCATCATTGCGACACACCGCCCCCGCAGCATCGGAAGTTCCGCGACAAACCTTGAGGCTCCCGTCATGCCGGAACTTTCGTATCCACAATCAGGCACTGCTAGCGGAAAGGGGCGCAGTATCGGCCTCGTCATCTTTCTCGCGGTGATTCTGGTCGGCGCCGTGTATTGCGCCGTGCACTTAATGGATGATTTACAGCCCGTTCGCGAAAGCTCGGCTCTGCCTTATCTGCTGCTCGGTGTTGCGCTGCTGATCGCGCTCGGCTTCGAATTCGTCAACGGCTTTCACGATACGGCGAACGCGGTCGCGACTGTCATCTACACGCATTCGCTTGCGCCGAACATCGCCGTGGTGTGGTCGGGCGGATGGAATTTTCTCGGCGTGCTCACGTCGAGCGGCGCCGTCGCCTTCGGCATTCTGCAGTTGCTGCCGGTCGAGCTGATCTTGCAGGTCGGCAGCAGCGCCGGTTTTGCCATGGTCTTCGCGCTGCTGATCGCCGCGATCATCTGGAATCTCGGCACCTGGTATTTCGGACTGCCGTCGTCGAGTTCGCATACGCTGATCGGCTCGATTATCGGCGTCGGCTTGATGAATCAATTGATACACGGCAGCAACGGCACGAGCGGCGTGGACTGGAACCAGGCGCTCGGCGTCGGCAAGTCGCTGCTGTTCTCGCCGCTGGTGGGCTTTCTCGCAGCTGGCTTGCTGCTGCTGATCCTGAAGGCCGTCGTGCGCATTCCGGCGCTGTATGCCGAACCGAAGGGCAAGGAGCCACCGCCGTTCTGGATCCGCAGCCTGCTGATTCTGACCTGCACGGGCGTTTCGTTCGCGCATGGCTCGAACGACGGCCAGAAAGGCATGGGCCTTATCATGCTGATCCTGATCGGCACGGTGCCCACCGCCTACGCGCTGAACAAGGCTGTCACGCCGGCGGAAACGCAAACCTTCCTCGCCGTCGCGCATCAAACCTCCGCGACGCTCGCCAAATACACCCAGGGCGCCGCGCCTTCCACCAATCCACGCGCCGACGTCGAGGCTTATGTCCGCACGCGCCAGCTGACGCCCGCCACGTTGCCTGCCTTGCAGCAACTGACCGAGATCATTGCCGGCCAGGTGGGCGCGTCGGGATCGATGGCCGCCGTGCCGCAGGGCCTCGTGGACAACGTGCGCAACAACATGTACGTGGCTTCCGAAGCGATCCGCCTGATGGACAAAGCCAGGCAACCGGCTTTCGCGCCCGACGACGCCAAAGCGATCAACAACTTCAAGGCGCAGACCGATCACGCCACCAAGTTCATTCCGACGTGGGTCAAGGTCGCGGTGGCGATTGCGCTCGGTCTGGGCACCATGGTGGGATGGAAGCGCATTGTCGTGACGGTCGGCGAAAAGATCGGCAAGCAGCATTTAACGTACGGACAGGGCGCATCGGCGGAATTGGTGGCGATGCTGACGATCGGCGCCGCCGACGCATACGGCCTGCCGGTTTCCACGACGCACGTGCTGTCCTCGGGCGTGGCCGGCACGATGGCGGCCAACGGTTCCGGCCTGCAGTGGGGCACCGTGCGCAGTCTGGTTCTTGCCTGGGTGCTGACGTTGCCGGCTTCCATCGCGCTGGCTGCGGGCTTGTACTGGGTTTTTCGGGCGGTGTTCTGAACTCCGCGCGACGGCCGGTTCCGGAACCGGCCGCGACGTAAAAAAGCGCGGCTCATGGCCGCGCTTTTTTTCACCCCGCCGTATGCCGATGAATCAATACACTTCGGGCACGATCATCGACGACGGCACCGGCTGGCGGCTGTATTCGTCGTGATAGACGCGCGCGGGCAATTCGACACGAGAGTGCTCGATCTCGTGATACGGCACCTGGCTCAGCAAGTGATGAATGCAGTTCAGGCGGGCGCGTTTCTTGTCGACCGCCTGCACGACCCACCACGGCGCTTCGGGAATGTGCGAGCGTTGCAGCATCACTTCCTTGGCCTGCGTATAGGCCTCCCAGCGGCGGCGGCTTTCCAGGTCCATGGGACTCAGCTTCCACTGTTTCAGCGGGTCGTGAATGCGGTTCTGAAAGCGGATTTCCTGTTCCTCGTCGGTAATCGAAAACCAGTACTTGAGGATCTGCACGCCGCTTCGGGCCAGCATTTTTTCGAATTCCGGCACCGAACGGAAGAACTCTTCGTACTCTTCGTCGCTGCAAAAATTCATTACGCGTTCGACGCCCGCGCGGTTGTACCAGCTGCGATCGAACAGCACCATTTCGCCGCCCGCCGGCAGATGCGACACGTAACGCTGGAAATACCATTGCGTGCGTTCGCGGTTGTTCGGCGCGGGCAGCGCCGCCACGCGGCACACACGCGGATTGAGCCGTTGCGTGATGCGTTTGATCGCGCCGCCCTTGCCGGCCGCATCGCGCCCCTCGAAAATGACCACGAGGCGGTGGCCGGTTTGCACGATCCAGTCCTGCAGCTTGACGAGTTCCCCTTGCAGCCGGAACAGCTCGCGGAAGTACATCTTGCGCGCTTCGCGGTGCTCCGGTGTGAAACCCTCCGCGCCGTCGATGATGCGGTCGTCGACCTCCATCTCGAGTTCCTCGTCGTACGCATCGATCAGGTCCTCTTCGAAACGGCGCTGCCGCTCTGCCATCAATTCGGCTTCAGGTCTCGGGTCCTGCTCTTTCATTGCGGCTCTCCTGGCAACGGAAATGATTAGGCGCGCGGCGGGAAGCGCGACGCGGACGCGCTCGATTATCGAAGCGGCAAGTGTCAGCCGTGTTACCGGCAGCGCCCGCGCCTTTCGACGTCCATGATAGCGAGTTTGTGCGGCGATCCGGCGCTAGCGCAACGGTTTCGCGAAGCTGATTTCGTGGCCGTCCGGATCCGTGATGTGGAAATAGCGCTCGCCCCACGGCGCATCGGACGGCTCCAGCGACGGCTTGAGGCCCGCCGCCAGCGCTTTGCGATAAAGCGCGTCGACGTCGGAGACATAAATGATCACGCGGCCCCACCAGGCGACCGGTGCGCGCGCATCCACGATCAGGTTCAGATACGAACCGCCGAAGGCGAACGATGTAAATGCCTCCTGTGGACCGCCGAATTTCATGGGAAAGCCGAGCGCTTCGTAAAACAGCACGGCGCGCGGCATATCGCGGGTGGCGAGCGTGATCGCGCTGATGGATTCGATGCGCGGTTCAATGGGCCCGTTCGACGAGGGTGACGTGGCGGGTGAGTTCATGGCGGCTGTCTCCTGGGTGTGGCGGGCTTTCGATGTGTTTAGCATGGTGCATGCCGCGCAATCGAGCGTGGCGCTCGTGCCGAGCGGGCTGGATTGGGCTGGGCCGGCCGGACTGCAGGTTTGCGGCTCGCTGGCTCGCGGCTCGCTCAGAAAGTGTCTCACAGGCCGCGCCTGCGCAACTCGCCCCAGCGCACTTGAAAACCTTCGCGACGCCCCGCATCTGCAATTCCGTTTATCCGGAGCATCGCCATGGGAAGCCGCCCACGCTTCATCGATGACCTGTCGCGCGCCGCATCCGACGCCCCCGGGCCCGAAACACTCAATCCTTTAGCCGACGACACCCTGCTCGACGCCTACTCCCGCTCCGTGATTGGCGCGCTGGAACGCGTACAGCAGGCGGTCGCCTTCATTTCCGTCGAACGCCGGCTGCCCGGCGACCCGTCGAGTCGCGGACGCCGCGACACGCGTGGCGGCACAGGCTCGGGCTTTCTGTTCACACCCGACGGTTATCTGCTCACCAATAGCCACGTCGTACACGGCGCCACCCATATCGAGGTGACGCTCGCCGACGGCGCAAAATTCGACGCCGATCTGGTCGGCGACGATCCCGGCAGCGATCTGGCCGTCTTGCGGATCGGCTCTCCCGAGCCGTTGCCGCACGTCGAACTCGGCGAATCGTCGAAGTTGCGCGTCGGGCAGATCGCGATAGCGGTCGGCAATCCACTCGGCCTCGCGCAAACCGTCACGACCGGCGTGGTCTCTGCGCTCGGCCGCTCACTGCGTTCTAACTCCGGGCGCATGATCTACGACGTGATCCAGACCGACGCAGCGCTCAATCCCGGCAATTCGGGCGGGCCGCTGATCAATTCCGCGGGTCAGGTGATCGGCGTGAATACCGCGATCATTCCCGGCGCACAGGCGATCTGCTTTGCCACGGCAATCGACACCGCCAAGTGGGTCATCATGCAGATATTCGCGCATGGCCGCGTGCGGCGGGCGTATATCGGCGTCGCCGGCACCACCACGCCGCTGTCGCGCCGTGTGCAGCGCTATTTCGGCCTGAACTCGGAAAGCGGCGTGCACGTCATGGAGATCGTTAAAGGCAGCCCGGCCGCGCTCGGCGGTTTGCGCACGGACGATACGATCATTGCGATCGATACGCAGACCGTGCAGGACGTGGACAGCCTGCAGCGCACACTCGACGCATCGCGTATCGACAGACCCGTCAAAGTGACGGTATTGCGCGGCGCGCAGCGGCTCGAATTAACGCTGACACCGGTCGAGCAGGCTGGCTGATGCAAGGGCACTAGGCGCACCCGCGAAGCAAAAAAGCCTCGCGTTCGATTGAACACGAGGCTTTCCATTAGCGGCGATGCATCTTAGGAAATGCAGCGCCCGACTCCCTGCAACAACGCTTACTGAATAACACGCGTCACACCACGGCCGCGTGGATCGGCTGCGGCTTCCGGCGTATCGCCGTTGACCTTGATCGCCTGGATATCGCCGCTGAAGTCCTGCCCCTCCAGTTTGTAGCCCTTGGCTTCGATCTGCTTCGCCAGTTCACCCTCGATCGGCTTGTACGGCTCCCAGAAGATCGTATTCGGCGGCAACAGTTGATGATGAAAGCGCATTGCGGCAACAGCCTGCTGCAGCGGCATGTTGTAGTCGTAGACGTTGTTGATCACCTGGAAGATCGACGTGAAGATGCGCGAGCCGCCCGGTGTGCCGATCACGAGCGAGACCTTGCCGTCCTTCGTGAGAATGGTCGGACTCATCGAGGAGAGCGGCCGCTTCTTCGGTTCGATCGAGTTCGCGTCGCTGCCCACTACGCCAAACATATTCGCGACGCCCGGTTTTGCGGAGAAGTCGTCCATCTCGTCGTTCAGCACGATGCCCGTGCGGTCCGCCACCACGCCCGAACCAAAATAGCCGTTGATGGTGTACGTATTCGACACGGCGTTACCCCACTTGTCGATCACCGAGAAGTGCGTGGTTTCCGCTTTCTCCGGCATCGACGTGCCGAGGCCGGGCTGCACGCTCTTCGTGTCCGAAGGCGCATTCGGATTCACTTCGGCGGCGCGTTTGGCGATATACGCGTCGTCGGTCAGTTGAGCGACGGGCACTTTGTAGAAGTCAGGGTCGCCGAGATACTGCGCACGGTCGGCGAACACGCGCTTTTCGATCTCCGCGATCAGATGCACGTATTGCGCGGAATTCAGCGTGACGTCCTTGAAGTCGGGCGCAATGTCGGCCTTCATCTTCAGCAATTGCACGAGGCCGATGCCGCCCGAACTCGGAGGCGGCGCCGTGTAGACGCGATAGCCATTCCAGTCGGCCTGAATCGGTTCACGCCATACTGCTTTGTACTGCTGCAGATCGGCCTTGGTGATAAGACCGTGACCGCGCATGGACGCCGCGATCAGATCGGCCGTCTTGCCCTGATAGAAGTCTTTGGCGCCTTGATCGGAAATGCGCTGCAATACAGCGGCGAGATCCGGTTGCTTGAAGTTGACGCCCTGCTTCAGATTGCCGAAGTAAGTATCGAAGTTGGTCTTGCCGGCGAAGTCTTTCGCGGCATCGTCGCGGCGTTCCTGCAGTTGCTGGCTGACCTCGAAACCATCGCGCGCGTAGTGGATGGCGGGCGCAAGCACCTGCTTCCACGTGAGCTTGCCGAAGCGGCGCTGCGCCTGCCACATGCCGTCGACGGTGCCCGGCACACCCACCGCGCGGTAGCCGAACAGGCTCATGCCTTTGATGACCTCGCCCTTGTCGTCGAGATACATGTTTTTGGTCGCGGCGAGCGGAGCACGCTCGCGATAGTCGAGAAAATACGGCTTGCCGTCGACGTAGAGCGTCATGAACCCGCCGCCGCCGATGTTGCCCGCTTCCGGATACGTCACGGCGAGCGTAAAGGCAATCGCGACCGCTGCGTCGACGGCATTGCCGCCTTCCTTGAAGATCTGCTCGGCAGCATCGGCGCTGAACTTGTCGGCCACCGCGATCGCAGAGGCGGTGAGTACGGCGGGCTGGGCTTTCGCAGGCGGCTTCGCGAGTGCGGGCGTGGCCTCCAGAAAACCGGTTGAGACAGAAACGAGCGTGACCAGCGCGAATCCGCTGACCGACGATTTAACATTGTGGAACAACCTCATTGCTAATCCCCCAAGACGACCTTCGACTAATGATTACAAACATTGCCTTGGGCTTTTACCATGTGAACCGCTCGCTTGCGAAGCCGCTAGTTATCGTAGGGTCGATATAGCGGCACGCAAAGAAGTCGGTTTGGTCGCGCGGAGAATCGCCGCTCGAAACGCCCTGGACAGGCGTGGTTAGCAAAACGCGTGCCGCGCCAATGCGCAACATGCGTTCTGCTCATGCGCGGCCGCGACTGCCGCGCGCAATCTCATCGCCGGCGCCATGCGGCAGCCGCGCAGTGATGGGAATCGACATGAGCGAGAACAGGCCGACCACGAGGAAAGCCGGCCAGAAATCGGAGAACACGATCGCGGAATGACCCTGCACGTTATGCGAAATTTGCAGGACGATGCCCGCGATCGTCACGCCGAGGCCCAGTGAAATCTGCTGGATGACGCTCGCCACGCTCGTCGCGCGCCCCACGTCGCGACTGGGAATGTCCGCATAGGCCAAGGTATTGAGCGACGTGAATTGCAGAGAGGGAAAGAAGCCGCCGAACAGCACGACACCCCAGATCAGCCAGTGCGGCGTGCCGGGAAAAAACAGACCGTATACGGCAATGGCAAGACCCGCGCAAACCGCGT
Source organism: Paraburkholderia sp. RL17-381-BIF-C (assembly GCF_046026435.1). NCBI lineage: Bacteria > Pseudomonadati > Pseudomonadota > Betaproteobacteria > Burkholderiales > Burkholderiaceae > Paraburkholderia > Paraburkholderia sp. RL17-381-BIF-C. The sequence goes on from NZ_JARESX010000011.1 coordinate 72,785, forward strand.
TGAACATTAGTACAGTGCGGAAACCAAACCGCCCGAGAATGCGCGACGCTGCAGCTTTCATGAAAATCGAGCCGAACGCGGACGCGCACGTGATCGACCCTGACTTGAACGCGGTCATGCCCAAGCCTTCCTGCAAGGCAAGCGGCAGCAGAAACGGCACAGCCCCGAAACCGATGCGAAACAGCGAGCCGCCCACCACGCTCGCGTGAAAGCTCGGAATGCGCAACAGCCGCAGATCGAGCACGGGCAATTCGACACGGCTCGCGTACAGCGCGTAAAGCAACAGCAACACCACGCCGACCACGCACATGCCGATCGACACCGTGTTCGACACCAACTCGCCGCCCACCAGCGAAAGCCCAAGCATGAACAGCGACGCGCCGCTCGCGGACAAAGCGAAACCGGTCCAGTCGAGCCGACCGGGATGCGCTTCGCGCACGTTGGCGATGTGTTTGTTCGCCAGCCAGATCCCCAGCAGTCCAATTGGAATGTTGATGAAGAAGATGAGACGCCAATGCAGATAGGTGGTGATGAAACCGCCCAGCGGCGGCCCGACCACGGGTCCGAGCAAAGCCGGCACGGTCAGATAGTTGACCGCGCGAATGAAGTCGGATTTCGGCACCGAACGGAAAATGATGATGCGGCCCACCGGCACCATCATCGCGCCGCCAATGCCTTGCACGAAGCGCGCGACCACAAAGGTGCCGAGCGAGGTGGAGGCCGCGCACATCAGCGAGCCGGCCATGAAAATGCCAATGGCCGTGCGAAACACCGTGCGCGAACCGAAGCGGTCAGCCACCCAGCCGCAGATAGGAATGAACACGCCGAGGCCGATGACATACGCGGTCACGGCCAGCTTGAGAGTAATGGGATCCTGGCCGAGATCGCGCGCCAGAACCGGCAGCGACGTCACGATGACCGTGCCGTCCACGTTTTCCATGAACATCGCACACGCGACGATCAGCGGAACAATGAAAGTGCCTAAAGCAAGAGGCATTGGCGGGACGACGGGTTGCAAGGCCGTCGGTGTAAAGCATCGATTATGGCATCGCATCGGCAACAGATGTTGTTGCGCGAGGTGTTTTCGTATGCCTGCGCGCGCGATGGTTGAGCGCGCAACGAAGCAGCGGACGAGGCGAAACCGCGAGGGATAAGCGCAAAAAAGCTTGGGCCGGCATTCAGCCGGCCCAAGCTCGGATACTTCAATGTCGACGACAATGCGCCGGAAAACTTAGCGCGACGCGCTCACCAGCGGCTGCAATTGCGGCAGGATCTCGGTGCTCGCGCGAGCCACGTCGTTCGGGAAGTCGATTTCGATCCACGGCGCGCCGGTCACGTCGGCGGTATGGAACACCTGGCTGCGCTCCAGCAGCAGGTCGCGCACCGCCTCTTCGTGCGGCATGTTGGCCCGGCCGCTATCCACATAGCCGGCCACGATCTGCGCGAAGCGTTGCGCGGTTTCCTGACGGAAGCGGAAGAACCCGACCGACTCGCCAATGGTGTCGTACTCCAGATTCACGGCGAGCTGCTTGCGCAGTTCGACCGGCACGTCGTCTTTCAGGCACAGCTTGACCGGCTCGTCGCCGGCTTCGAAATCGCGGTCGATCAACAGGCGGTTCACCGTCTCGCCCGCTACCAGCGCGCTCAGAATACGCTCGTCGTAGAGCACGTCGGCGTCCATCAACAGCACGTCGCCGCCGCGCGTGAGCGCCTCGGCCACCGTGTGTACCGTCAGCACGCTGCCCAGGTCGTAACGCGTGTTCAGCACGGTCTCGACTTTATGCGGCCAGTTGATGCGCTCCAGTTCCGCCTGCACCGATTCCGGCTGAAAGCCGAGCGCCAGCACGACTTCGGTCACGCCGGCGTTTTCGAGCATTTGCAAATGCCGTTCGAGCAGGCTCACGCCGTCGAATTGCAGCAGGCACTTCGGGAACTGAGCTTGTGGCGGTTGCTGGAGACGCAGGCCGAGGCCCGCTGCGAGGATGATGGCACGCATGCGCGGTCCTTTGAAAAAATACGGAGATTAATCGACAGCGGGCACGTGCCCCAAGGCACGGCGCCGTTGCCAGCTTCTTTCGCTGAAGTGCAAAACCAGCAGACCCGGCAAGCCTAGCAGGATTTCGCGAGCGCGCTTGGCGAGCGACAGCGCCAACGCCGCGTCTGGCGGCAAACCGACCAGTGGCGCGAGCAGCAGGTAGCCACCCTCCTGCACGCCGAGCGAGCCGGGAATCATGAATGCGGCGCCGCGAATGGCTTGCCCCAGACTTTCGAGCAACAGTGCGTCGACCCAGTCGACCGGATGGCCGAGAAAGCGCAGCGCGAGCCACACTTCCACCGTGCCGACGATCCAGCCCACGAGACTCATGGCGAAGCTCCCCGCCACGCGGCCGCGTTCGCGGTACATGGCCTGTACGGCGGCGTCGACGGCTTCGGCCCGCGTCATCAACGACGACCAGTCGCGCTTGCCGAACACCTTCGAGACCACGCCGAGCAGCCGGCCGAACAGACCACGCCGCTGCGCATAGTAAAACCCGACGATCATCGCGCCCAGCACGCCGGTGGCGATCAGCGTGGCCGTTTGCAGGTCGTGCAGCGCGCCGTGCGCCGCATAAGCGCCGAACAGCAGCAGGCCGCCCAGCGCGAAGACGATTTGCGCGAGCGCCTGCGCGGTCGTGCTGACGGTGATCGCGGCGGCCGCGTCGCGCATGCGCATGCCACGCTGGGACAATTGCCGCACCATGACCACCGGCCCGCCGATCTGGCCGGCCGGCAACAGGCTATTCACCGATTCGCCGATCCAGCGCGCGAACATCGCGTCGCGCAACGACAGATCGTGATGCACGCCGTCGCGACGGCGTTGGAACAGCACCGAGATCGCGCCGGCGTCGAGAACGAGCGGTACGAGGTGAAAGGCCGCGACGAGCGCGAGCCCCCAGCCGGCGGTAAGCAGCGTCGAGGCGACCGAGCCGAAACCCTGCCACGCGAGCAAGCCGACAAACAACGCCGTCCCGATCGACAGCAGAATCAGGGCCGCGCGGCTCATGCGTGGTCCTTCCCGCGCTGGGTCATCTGACGAAAAACCTGGCGGAAACCGAAGTACGCAATCGCGTCCTTCATGTTCGAGATGAAGCGACGCCACGGCCGCATGTTGGGGTCCGTCACGTACTCGAACGTGAGCGACACGCGCATCTCGTTCGGGCCGGCGGGCGTGATGCGATGGCGCAGCTTGTCGCCGTCGAAAAACACGAGGCCGCCCGGCGGGATCTGCACCGAACCCGGTTGATCCGCGACATTGGGATTGCGCGTGTGCAGTTCGTAGTCGAGCCGGCACGACGATTCGTCGATCACGCCAAGCAGCAGCGTGTAGCGGCGGCCGTCATAGTACGAAGTATCGTAGTGCCAGCCGATGTGGTCGCCTGGCCGGGTGTAGTAGTACAGCGCGTAGGCATGCGGATCGTCGGCAGGCGAAACCTGCAGCTTGTCGCCGCTCAGTTGCTCGAGCCAGCCGATCAATTCCTTCGAGCGGTACAGCTCGGCAATGAACGGCGCGAGGCGGTCGATCGTATGACGGCTGACGCTGCCGCCCTGCTTATGCCCCGGCAAATAGTTGCGGTTCACTTCGTCGAGCAGCGATCGGGCGCTGTGGACGAGCTGCGCCGTGACTTCGGGCGCGAGGAAGTCTTCCAGATAAAGAAACGCGTCCTGGTCGGCAAAATCCTTGCGCAGACGCGGGTTGTCGAACGTGCGCGTGCGGCTCGCGACCGCACGGTCTGCATTCGGTGCGGGCGACGCAGCCGGCGAACCTTCTACGGGCACAGGCGCGATCACGTCGTCTTCGGCGTGCATACTCATTCGCTGGCCCACATTTCACTGGTTTCGGAAGCGTCTGCTTTAACGGCCGCCGGGCGGGCGGCACGGCGCGCCACACGCCAGTAGTCGACCACCACCCAGGCGGCGAAGAGCGGCGCGCCGATTGACGCCACCACGACGAAGGGCAGGACGACGCTCGTCAGCGTGACGATAGGCAGCAGATACAACACGTCTTCGGTTTCGAAACCGCCGACGGACGCCTGCTTCGTGCCCGCCTTGCCGGCCATCTCCTCGATGCGCATGCGCAGGAAAAAGATCAGCGCGATCGCCACGCCGGCCACGGCGCCGAGCACGCCCGGGGCAACGTTCAGTGCGCCGATGCGCGTGGCGCCCGCCCCGACGCCCATGCCGACGAACAGCATGACGGTCACGAGGGCGTCGCAAGCAAGGTCGTAAAAATGACCGATCCGGCTCGACTTTCCGCCGATGCGCGCGAGTTCGCCATCCGTATGGTCAACGAAGTTCGACAGCACGATCAGCAAGGCGCCGGCGTTGACCCACGCAAACTCGCCGTGAGCGAGGCACAGCGCGCCTGCCAGCCCGATCAAGAGGCGCAGCGTGGTCAGATGATTGGGCGTGACCCACGTGTTCACAAGCGGAGTCACGAGCCGGCGAGCGAGCCGCGCGTCCCATGTTCTGGGCGGCGGAACGGTAGTTGGAGTTTGGGGTCGCGAATTCATAACCCGGAAATATATACGGGATCGAAAAAGATTGCTTTCTTCGTGTACGTTTCTCGACGCTTCAATCGTTGCCGACGGCTGCCAGCCGCGAAGCAAGATTTGCCGAATCGCGATAAAGTGCAAGGCAGTTGCGCCTGCCACGCGGGAACATTTCGATGCGCAAGCTCTCTCCGGGTCTCGACATCGCGCCCGCCCGTTGCGAACACACTACATCGAACCGGGCCGCCGCCCACGCTTATGAAACGCTTTCTTTCGTCTGTACTCCTTGCTCTGGGCGCCGCCGCGCTGCCACTCGTCAGCTACGCCACCGCGCTCGACGCACCGCTCTCCTGTAACGAAAGCGGTCATCAGTTCATTGCCGACCTCGCGCAGCAACAGATGATCGATCCGAAGCCCACGCGCGTGGAAAGCAATTCGATCAACGCTTTCTCGCCCGTGTCGGGCGCGGATCTGACCGCATACGGCTTTCACGTGTTCGCGGTGGTCGGATACGAAAAAGACGACCCGATGTTCCGCGTCGGCGACGGCGAGCCGGTCGCCCGTTCGGCCTATGGCGTCGTGGTGGTCGGCAGCGAGGCCAAGGTGCAGAAAGCGGTGGCCGGCTCGGGCAGCACGGCGATCGTGCATCGCGTAGCGCCGCTCATTACCGCGATTTTCTGCAAGCGGAGTTGAGGCGGGGCGGCTAGGCATGTCGGGTGGAATGGCCAATAGGCGGATAGAAAGCCGACGCACCACCCGTTACAACGACGGCAGATGGATTTTCCGCGGCCTGCCAGGGCGTCTATCTGCCTCCTGTCCAACAGGGCCCAGCCGTGCTGGTCCACTGCATGAGCCAGCCAAGGAGAAACCGCAAATTATCGCGAGATTCCCCTTTGCTGACTCCTCAGCCGGATGGCCTAAGACAGGCCATCCCGTCTCCCAACGTTACAACTTGATCGCCGCCGGGTCCGCCGTCAGATACCCCACCGTCGCGCCGAAGCGGTCCTTGTAGTTCGCCCGCACGAGCGGGTCGAGCGTCGATTTGACCTTGTCGTGCAACGGACTTTCCCAGTCGCCGACGTGCTGGAAGTTGCTCATCACATAAGTCCAGCCGTTGATTTCGTCGACGGCGTGCAGGCCTGTCGACTCGGCGCCCGCCGGGCAAGACAGCACGCGCGCGAGCGTCTTTGTATCGACGTTGTACGCCCACAGGAAGTTGTTCACATGCAGCCCGCTGTCCTCTCCGATAAAGAGCGTGCGCAACTTCTCCGAGAACTTGAGATTGTCCGGGTTCGCAATGCGCTCCGGATTCGCGGTGTTGCCGAGCGCGTCGGGCGCCGACAGGTCCTCGCCGACCAGCGCCGCCGGTGCGGCCATATCCACCGGCACCCATTCGCTGTTGATCGCGCCACCGCTGCGGTCACGCTGGCCGCCCTTCATATTCAGCGCGTAGACCGCGCCGGCGTTGATCGTCTTGTCGACGGCCACGTCGGTGGAAGCGGCATTGCCGCGCACCATCGACTTCTCGATACGCGACATCGCCGAATACAGCACCTTGTCCTTGATATTGACCGTCGTGCCCTCGAGCTTCGTGAAACCCATGCTGCCGCCGGCCAGCGCGGCATAGCGATGCGTTTCGAGAAAGGTCGCCGCCTGCGTCATGCCGGGCTTGATGCGCACCCAGTTGAAGGTGCCGTTGTAGTTGATCTTCGTGTAGGTCGGATCGAGCGGGTCTTTGGTCGCGACGTCCATGATGTCGCTCGCGCGCAGCCGGTTGGCAAGCGCCTCGATTTCGTCGCTGGTCGCATGACCCAGGTTGATCCACGACAGCGTCGCCGCGCCCGCACCGCTCGCGGACACCTGAGTCCACTTCGCGACATACAGCGTACCCGCCGACAGATCGGCTTCGCGATCCGCGATGAACATGAACAGGCCGCCGTTGGTCGCGTCGTCGCCCATCAGCACGGTGCGCTTGTCCGGCATCACCTGAATCAGTTCGTGCGAGATACGGCCGAGGCAATAGTGCTTCTTGATCGTGCCGGTGCCATCCGGATTGACGGTCACTTCCGGCAAATGGCCATAGTGATAAGGGTTCGCGGTCGTTTCGTCGCCATACAGACTGCGGCTGAAGCCCTTGAACTGGCTGTTTGTGGCAATCGTGGTGGCGTCGGGCTCGTATTCTTCGCTCGACAGATGCGTGTTCCACGGCGACAGGCTCGCGCCGCAGGTAATCCACAAACCATGTGCCTTCGACGTATCCACGTTCGAATAGCCCGCGAGCGTGAGCTTGCCGGTGGCCGGGTCCTGATCGAGCGTCAGCACGGCGATCGGCGACGGCAGCTGGCCGTACATGGACACCAGACTCTGATCGCGCGTCGTGTATTCGAACTGCACGACGGCGAACACGGCGTTGCCCTTGAGACCTTTCACCGTCGGATTGTCGAGACGGATCAGCGAGCTGCCGTCCGGGCAATCCGAGTAGAACTGCCGCTCCTTGCCCGCAACCGACTTATCGATGATCGGCTGATTGTTGATGTCGAAATAGCCGCCCGCCAGGATCGTCCCGCCCTTGATGTTCGGCACGCTGTCGCCGGTCACGAAGAACGGCTGATACGCGAGCTTGAACGTGCGGCTGCTGCCGTCGCTCAGTTGCACCGTCAAGGTCGAGCCGACCGTGGTCTTCGCCATCGCGGCCGGATCGGCCAGGGTCGGCGCGGCCATGCTGGCGAACGCCGCGGAGACGAAGTTGGCGGCCGGTTTGACCGGCGTCGCCAGATCGTCGCTGCCCCCGCAAGCGGTCAGCATCGAGGCCGTGGCAAGCCCGCCGAGCGGCAGCATCGGCACGCCCGCGATGAGTTTCAGGGCCTTGCGGCGGGAAAGGTCGAACGGCTCTGCCATGTTGTCGTGATCCAGTGTTTGGGTAGCGTGGGTGAATGCACAGCCGGCACGCACTCAGACCCAAACCACATGGTTCACGCTCGCGCCGCTATGACGCGAGGATTCTATGAAGTGAATGTGAAAGTATATTGACAGGCTTCGGTAATGTTCATTTAGCCTTTTGTCAGCCACCCGGCTCACCCAATCCGCTCTCACGCGCGACCGGTTTCTAACCCGGCCGGCGAAACTCGTTCTCGACCCACGCCGCGGCGCTCGCCTTGCTGAGCTTGAAACTGGGCGCGACCTGCACTTGCGCGAGCTGCTCGCCGAAGGTGTCGAGCGCGGTCAGCACGGCGTACGGTTCGTCTTCGTCGGGAACGATGTCGAGCGTGATGTCGAGTTCGTCGTTGCCATCCGCGCTCGCCACCCGCACTTCCTTATGCAGCTGCGCGCGCAGTTGCTGCTCATGACGGCGCAGCACTTCAGACGCCGTCTTGACCAGCGTGTTGAACGCGGACGTGTCCAGCGGCTTCGGATCTTTCTTGTTGCGGCCCATCGTCCACGGTCCGACGAGGGCGGGTTCCGCTTCGCCGTCCTTGATCATTTCGACGGCCCAGCCTTCGTCGTCTTCATTCTTGATGACGCGCGCGGTCCAACCGTCGTCGCGCCACAGGCGTGCTTCGTGCACGGTTTCGCCCAGTTCGGACGAGCCTTCCGTCGTGAAATCTTCAGGGGAGTCGGACGATGGAAGGGGTGTATCGGTCATTGCAGGTTCACTCACGTTCGCGGGGCGGAAACATTCTCAGGCACGCAATTCTACCCGCCTCACACACGGCGAACGCCGCCCCCTGACGAACGGACAAGCCGGGACCATGCAATCGCCAATGGCAATCGTCAATGCCGCTATTCGCGGAAGCTATAAGCCAATTACAAAAGCCATAAAAAAAACGCGGCCCTTGAGCCGCGTATTAAAAGATGAAAAAGACACCCTTGGTCAAGGGGTGAGCCGAATTGTATAACCCTAATTCACTAGGATAGAGCACATGAAATGGAAGAGTACGTTGCAGAAAACAGAATGAATCCCAATGTATCTCTAAATAAAGCCAACCCTTGCTGCTCATGGTCTGCGACGTGGCGTCGCAGTCTGACAACATCTTTGGTATTGACATGGGCAGAGTGCATTTCTCACCAGACATGTTTCTTCTTTATTTATCCGCACTTATCCAATTAACAGCCATCTATTACGAATTTCAAAACTAATTGTTGTGTCATTTGCAATTTAAGATAGGAATAACGGGACTACACTTCGCCCCGGATCGTCAGGCAGCCGGCGTAATCGGCGGTAAGCACTGGGATGCGATTCTCTACGCACTGTTTCGGAGCTATCTAACCATGAAAAAAACCCTCATCGCAGCAGGCCTCCTGGGCGCGGTTGCCATCACCGCCCACGCGCAGAGCAGCGTGACGTTGTACGGCACGCTGGACGCCGGTATCGTGTACTCGAACAACCAGGGCGGCCACAGCAACTGGCAACAAGGCAGCGGCGTGGCATCGGACACGTACTTCGGCCTGCGCGGCAATGAAGATCTGGGCGGCGGTCTGCACGCCATCTTCACGTTGGAAAGCGGCTTCAACCTGAACAACGGCAAGTACTCGGAAAACAACACGATGTTCAATCGCCAGGCCTTCGTCGGTCTGCAGAGCGATAAGTACGGCGCGCTGACGCTTGGCCGTCAATACGACTCCGTGGTCGACTACCTGGCACCGCTGTCCGCAGCCGGCGCGGGTTACGGCAACAACCTCGCGGCTCACCCGCTCGACAACGACAATCTGGACAACTCGTTCTCGATCAAGAACGCCGTGAAGTACACGAGCGCGAATTACGCTGGCCTCAAGTTCGGCGGCCTGTACGGCTTCAGCAACGCGTCCGGCGAGTTCTCGAACAACCGCGCATGGAGCGTGGGGGCTTCCTACGACAACGGTCCGCTGAGCTTTGCCGCGGCTTACCTGCAATTGAACAAGTCGGGCAGCTCGAACCTGAGCGGCGCCGTGTCGCAAGGCGACGGAACCGCAGCAGTCGCGGCCGATCTGCAACGCACGTACGGCGCGGGCATCAACTATACGTACGGCCCGGCAACGGTCGGCTTCGTCTACACGCACACGCAACTGGACGGCATCAGCGGCGTGGACGTCGGTGGCACGACCTTGCCTGGCGTCGCAGGCACCAACCTGCATATGGACAACTACGAAGTGAACGGCCGCTATGCACTGACGCCGGCACTGAGCCTTGCGGCGTCGTACACGTTCACCGACGGCAAGATGTCCGGCTCGAACGGCTCGGGCGATCCGAAGTGGCACACGGTGTCGCTGCAAGGCGACTACGCGCTGAGCAAGCGCACCGACGTGTACGTGGAAGGCGTGTACCAGCATGCTTCGGGCGAGCTCGGCAACTTCGGCTCGAACGTCGCGGCGATCAACACGCTGGCGCCCTCGTCGACCGGCAATCAGGTGGCGGCGGCAGTCGGCCTGCGTCACCGCTTCTAAGCCTTTTCAGTGGTCTGTGCGCAGCGAGTCTACCGATTCGCTGCGCAGTCAACCCGCGCGTGGCACGATCACGTCGCGGGTTTTTTCATGGCCTTACGTTTGGACACAATGCAGGCGGCTATGACTAGTGACGGCGCGCGCACCCGGTGGGTATACTGAGCCCGGCTGCCTTCCTTGCCGTCACACCTGCGTGTCGTTGCGGCTGAACGGTAGCTTCGTCGCGAAGCATCACGTTGCGTTCAATCGCGCTGCGCTTCGCCCGCGCCCCAAGTTCCCGCATACGACCGGGGACGCCGACGACCGGACCATGAAAAGACTTCTCCTGCTTGTCCCCGCTGCTGCCACGCTTGCTGTTCTGGCCGGCTGCGGCTCATCCAGCGGCCCCGCCCGCGACGCGTCCCTGCCGATGATCTACGTGTCTTCATCACGCGCTCCTGCCGACATAGCCGATTGTCTTGAAAGCCGTTTGTCACGCATGCGTACGTCGCGCGTGGGCGGCACGACGGAGATCGCGGTCGGCTCGGATTCGAACAATTCGTATTTCGTCACGCTGACGCCATCGCACGCAGGATCCGTCATCAAGGTGATGCATCCGGCGAACGCTCCGGACGATCCACCGGAACCGGAAATGCGCTTCGACATTGCACGCTGCGCGACCTGAGCTTCGGTCAAACGCGCACGTCTCGAACGCCACGCCGAAACGCGATTTTTTTAACTCGCGTGTCGGCTATTTTTTTATCCGCGCATCTGCGAACATAGCCGCCCTTTGTCTTTAGGCGGCGCTGCGCCGCGAGTCTCGATGGCATCCAGCAAGGCACATCACGCTACCGGTTTTGCAGCCGGCGTCATCGCGGCGGCGATCGTCGCGCGCATCGGCGGCGGCGGTTCATTTCATCTTGGGGTGCTGTTGAGTTTCATCACCGGCGTGGCCGGGAGTACGGCGCCGGACTGGCTCGAAGTGGCGTGGTGGTCGCGTGCCCGGCGTTTGTGGATCACGCATCGCACGCTCACGCATTGGGGCGTGGGATGGCTCGCGTTGCTCGCCGTGTCGTACCACTGGCTCGGGCATTCGGTCTATGCCGCGCCGGCGTTCGGATTCGCCTGCGGCGGCCTGATGCATCTGTTTGCCGATTGGCCGAATCCGCTAGGCGTGCCCTGGGTCGCCGGCAGGCATTCGTTGAATCTTTGGAATAGCGGGCACTGCGATCTGATCGTGGTGGCGGCTTCGTGGGCGGCGGCGTGGTTTGTCGGGCAGCACGTCTGGTTGCACGGCGTACATGGCGTTTCTCTGCTGCAGCATTTGAGAATCGGATAAACGTCAGCGCAACGCTGCGGCGAAGTTCGCGGGCGTCACACCGAGCAGGCGCACGAACGCTCGCGTCATGTGACTCTGATCGGCAAAGCCCGCTGCGGCGGCTGCATCGGCAAGCGCCGCGCCCTGCGCGATGCAGTGCCTCGCGAGTGCCACGCGACGCTGCATTCGGTACGCGTGCGGCGGCAGCCCCGTCTCATGCGCGAAGCCTCGCAACAACTGGAATCGGCTCATGCCGGCATCGGCCGCGAGATCGGCCAGCGTGAGCGGAGAGGATGGATCGTCGTCGATGCGTGCTTTCGCGCGCGCAATCGGCCCCCATGCGTCAGTCGACCGTGCGCGTGCGGGCTGCGTGGCATGCACGCGAACCAGATGGCCGAACAGGTCGAGCAACGCCTCCTCGCGCATCAGCTCGTCCTGCACGGATCGCGCCTCCACCGCGACGGCGAAGAGCCGCTCGAACCAACGCTTCAGCAAGGGATCGTGCGCCACCGGCTGCGTGAGTTCGATTTCGCGCGCCGCCGTGCCCGTCAGTTCGGCCGCGGCGCCGATGAGCATGGCCGGTTCGAAATACAACATGCGCCATGCGCGCCCGCGCTCGTCGAGCGGACTGCCGTCGTGGACTTCGCCGGGGTTGACCATGATCGCGTCGTTGGCTCGCGCTTCGACGAGGCCGCGTCCGCTCGCCGACCGATGCCCGCCGCTGACGATCACGCCAACGCCGAAGCGGTCGTGCGAATGACGTGGAAACGCATGCGCCGTTTCAGCGACCGTCGCTTCGACGCCCGCAATCGCGCAGCGAGGCATGTGAACGCGGCCGCGCGGCATGGTCGCTTCTCAGCCGCTAACGTGAAGTTCGCGCGTCAGGGCACGCCAAGGCTCGCCAGCCGGGCCGCGTATCACTGCCGCCCCTCGTCGGTCCGCTCGCCTTCGCGAATCTTGCCTTGCGACACGCTGCTGCCTGGCGGCACGCTGTGCGTGAGCCACACGTTGCCGCCGATCACCGAGCCACGCCCGATCGTCACGCGCCCGAGGATCGTCGCGCCGGCATAAATCACCACGTCGTCCTCGACGATCGGATGGCGTGCATTGCCCTTGATCAACGTGCCGTCGAGGTCCGCGGCGAAACTCTTCGCACCCAGCGTCACGGCCTGATACACCCGCACGCGTTCGCCGATGATCGCGGTCTCACCGATCACGACACCCGTGCCGTGGTCGATAAAGAAACTCGGCCCGATCGTCGCGCCCGGGTGAATGTCGATGCCGGTTGCCGAGTGCGCGATCTCGTTGATGAACCGCGCCAGCAACGGCACACCCAGGCGATGCAACGCATGGGCGAGCCGATGATGTGTCATCGCCCACACGCCCGGATAGCAGAGCAGAATTTCGGTGATGTGCTGTGCAGCCGGATCGCCGGTGAAAGCTGCCTGTATGTCGCTGACCAGCAGCGCGCGAATGCCTGGCAACTGCGTGCCGAATTCACGCGCCACGTCGAAAGCGCGCGCCTGCAGATCCGCATCCGGTGTTTCGCCGAACTCGGGCAAGAACCGCAAGGCGCGGCGAATCTGTTCCGCGAGCAGCCGCAACGTGCTTTCAAGCGTGTGGCCGACGTAGTAGTCGACGGTTTCGTCAGTCAGATCAGGCGCGCCGTAATGCGTGGGAAAGAGCGCGGCGCGCAGGCCGGCGACGATGTTGACGACCGCTTCGCGCGAAGGCAGTTCGCGAATGCCGAGCGGATGCCGCGTGCGATGCAATTCTTCACGCGACGCGCGCAGGTCCGCGACGATCTGTTCGAGGCCCCAGTTCTGGGAAGGCACGTTAGGCATAAAGGACAGCGCCGTGCGATGAGCACGGTTCGAAGTGATTATGCCAAGAGATTACCGCGTTTTCCCGCGGCTCGCGCAGCACCGCGCGGGCGCGAGCACGACACGCGGGTCATGAGATACGGCCCATGACGTGCAGGTGCAGGTGCAGGCGCAGGCGCTGCTCAGATGGTCACGCTGCTCGCATCGATCCAGCGCACTGCCCAATCGCGCGCATGGGCAATGGCGCCCGCTTCGTCGGGAAAGCGCAAGTCGGTGGGGAAGAAACGATTGGCGACCAGTTCGCCGTCGCTCGAACGGGAGATGACCACGTAAGGTTGCCAAGTACCATCTCCCGCGCGCGCAGGCGCGCAATTCAACAAATAGCCGCGATGTGTGAATGCAGCATCGAAGTGCATGTGTCACCCGCCCTGACGGCCCCGTAGAATGTTTTGAGTAGCGCGCAGACGGGCTGCCGACTGTGAAAAAACAGCCGTGCCCTGTGTCGTGAATTTAACCGCGCTTCGCTCGTCGGAGTAAGATCATACTCTGTAGAAAATACGCGTCCATTAAAAAAAACGAAAAGAATAGCAGACGCAATCGCCAGCGGAATACCCTGTCACGCCACTGCGGCAAAAGCGCGGTGCGTGCGCAAGTAAATGAGGGTTTGTGCGAGGCGGAACGGGTTTTGCTGCACGTCACACCATGTCCTCTTTAAAGGAGAATGCATGATGAACAGCGATATCAACAAGCCAGCAGATGCGACTCAACCCGCGGCCAGCAGCGGCACGAACTCGACGGAACTGCACAACGACCGCACACATGACAGCACCGTCGACACCGACGGCAAGAATCTCGAAGCCGCGCGCATAGCAGGCCACAGCCCGATCTCGCCCGACGAGATCACCACCAGCAATGCCACCCTTTCGAACAGCGTGCCCGAGGCGCACGACGGTATGGCCGGCTTTGACAGCCGGGTTGGCGGCAATCATCTGCTGCTCGCGCTCGAGCCGGGCTATACGGTCATCGACAAAGGCATGGTCGAGCCCCAGGGCGCGTATTCGGCGGATCATCAATTCGACGATCCGCGCCCGGCCGGCAGCCGTCAGGAACGCGGCCGCATTCATTACGCCCTGAATCATCTGCGGCCTACCCGGCTGATCGAATTACATCGGGTGAAATAAAACATTCGCGTTGCGTCTCTATTTATCGTCGCCGTTTGAATTTCGACGGCGGCCCCGATTAATCCGTATATTGCGAAGCGCGCATCGTTTGATTCACGATGCGCGCTTTTTACTGTGATTAGAAACTCCGGGTTGCAGGACCTGCGCGCTGGCGAGTCTTTTTCCCTCTGACAAGTGCCGGCACAATCGACGGGAAGTTAACCCTCAACGGAGCATGAGATGAAAAAAATCGTCGTGATCGGCGCCACGGGCACGTTGGGCCAGGCAGTCAGCGCAGAACTGAAGGCGCGCCATGAGGTGATCGAAGTCGGCGCGACGCGCGGCCAATATCAGGTCGACAGCACCGACCCGGCGAGCGTCGAGCGGCTCTTTCGCGAGATCGGCAAAGTGGACGGCGTCGTCACCACGACCGGCAAAGTGCATTTCGGTCCGCTGCCCGATATGAGCGTCGAACAGTTCTGGGTCGGGCTGCGCGACAAGTTGATGGGGCAGATCAACGTGGTGCTCGCCGCCCAGCAATATGTGAACGACGGCGGCTCGTTCACGCTGACGAGCGGCATCATCGGCGACGAGCCGATTCTGCAGGGCGCGAGCGCGACCACCGTGAATCTGGCACTCGAAGGTTTCGTGCGCGGCGCGGCGATCGAATTGCCGCGTGGCATTCGCATCAACGTGGTGAGCCCGACCGTGCTCACGGAAGCGATGGACGCTTATGCGCCCTACTTCCGCGGCTTCGAGCCGGTTACGGCGCAACGTGCGGCGATGGCCTATCTGCGCAGTGTGGAAGGCGCGCAAACCGGCCGCGTGTATCGCGTGGGATATTGACGCAAGGATTCGCGCGAGGCGGCCCGGCCGCATCGCGCGCCCCTCTCAGTGTTGTCGCCACTCTGCGGCGGCTACGTCAAGCTCTCTACGGCCCTCGATAAACTCAGTGAATCTCCGGCTCGCCCGCGGCGTCCGGCTCCGGCGCTGCATGCGCGCCGCCGCGCTGCAGGAAATCGAAGTCACAACCTTGATTCGCCTGCATCACGTGCGCCTGATGCAGTGCGCCGTAGCCGCGCGTAAAGCGCGGCGCCGGTTTGACCCACGCGGCCTTGCGCCGCGCCAGTTCCTCGTCCGTCACCAACAGGTTGAGTCTGCGTTGCGGAACGTCGAGTTCGATCATGTCGCCGCTCTCAATCAGGGCAAACGGCCCGCCGATGAACGACTCCGGCGCCACATGCAGCACGCACGCGCCGTAACTCGTCCCGCTCATCCGCGCATCCGAGATACGCACCATATCGCGCACGCCTTTTTGCAGCAACTTCCGCGGTATAGGCAATTGCCCCCATTCAGGCATGCCCGGCGCACCGACCGGCCCGGCATGCTGAAGCACGATCACGCAGTGCTCGTCGATGTCGAGCATCTCGTCGTCGATGCGCGCGGCCATGTCGTTGTAATCCGCGAACACCACCGCGCGGCCGGTATGCACGAGCAGATACGGCTCGGCGGCGCCGGGTTTGATCACGGCGCCGTCGGGCGCGATATTGCCGCGTAGCACCGCAAGGCTGCTGTTGGGCAGAAGCGGCTTGTCGCGGCGGCGAATCACCTCGTCGTTGAAAATCTGCGCGCCTTCGAGATTCTCGCCGAGCGTGCGGCCATTGACGGTTTGCTGCGATCGGTCGATCAGTTCACCCAGTTCCGCGAGCAAAGCCCGCAAACCGCCCGCATAGAAAAAATCCTCCATCAGATACGCGCCGGTCGGACGAATGTTCGCCAGCACCGGCGTGCGGCGCGCAATGTCGTCGTAGCGATCGAGCGTCAACTCGATGCCCGCGCGGCGCGCCAGCGCGATCATATGCACGATCGCGTTGGTCGAACCGGAGAGCGCGAGGCACGTGGTCACCGCGTTATCGACGGAACCGGCAGTGAGGAGATCGGAAGGCTTGAGGTCTTCCCACACCATCTCGACGATGCGTACGCCGGTTTTCGCCGCCATCTGCGCATGACGGGAATCCGCGGCGGGGATCGACGCGAAACCGGGCAGCGTGAAGCCGAGCGCTTCGGCCGCGCTCGTCATGGTCGACGCGGTGCCCATGGTCATGCAGTGGCCCGGCGAGCGCGCGATGCCGCCTTCGATGCCTTGCCAGTCATCCTGCGTGATCGTGCCCGCGCGCAGTTCGGCCCAATACTTCCACGAGTCGGAGCCGGAGCCGAGCGTCACGCCGTTCCAGTTGCCGCGGAGCATCGGGCCGGCGGGCAGGAAGATGGCCGGCAGGTCCATCGAGATCGCGCCCATCAGCAACGCCGGGGTGGTCTTGTCGCAACCGCCCATCAGCACGACGCCATCGGCGGGATAGGAGCGCAGGGTCTCTTCGGCTTCCATGGCGAGGAAGTTGCGGTACAGCATCGTAGTCGGCTTCTGGAAGGGTTCGGAGAGCGTCTGCACCGGTAGTTCGACCGGAAAGCCGCCGGCCTGCCAGATGCCACGCTTCACTTCCTCGACACGCTGTTTGAAATGGGTGTGGCAAGCGTTGATCTCGCTCCACGTGTTGAGAATTGCTATGACCGGTTTGCCGGCGTATTCCTCGCGGTTGTAGCCCATCTGCGCGGTGCGCGACCGATGGCCGAACGAGCGCAGATCGTTCACGCCGTACCAGCGGTGACTTCGCAGATCCTCGGGTTGCTTTCTCTTCGTCAATATCCGCTCCACGATTTCTTTCGCCTGTTTTTCCGGGTCTGCTTCAGCGCTTCTGTTCCTTCACGCGCGACACGATTTGCGTCGGGCTCACGAATTGCAGGGCGATCAGCACCCAGATCAGCGTGATCGCCATGTAAATCATCGCCATCGCATCGATCGACTGCGGCGCGCGCACGCCGGTCGAAAATACAGCGTAGTACAGCGCGACCACGAGCGTTTGCGTCGCGGGTCCCGCGGTGAAAAATGTCAGCTCGAACATGCCGATGGTCCGCACGAGCACCAGCAAGCCGGCCGCCAGCATGCCGGGCACGAGCAGCGGCAGCAGCACGTAGCGAAAATAGCGGAACGTGTTGGCGCCGAAAATGCGCGCCGCCGCTTCGAGATTGGGATCGATCTGTTCGATGAACGGTGTCATCACGAGAATGACGAACGGCAATGCGGGCACGAGGTTCGCCAGGATCACGCCGCTCAGCGTGCCGGCAAGGCCGACCTTGTACATGACTGTCGCCATCGGAATGCCATACGTGACGGGCGGCACCATCAACGGCAACAGGAAGATCAGCATCGCGAGGCGCTTGCCGGGAAATTGCACGCGGGCAAGCGCATAGGCCGCCGGCATGCCGAGCAGAACCGACAACAGCACGACTGCGCCCACCACTTCTACTGTCACCCACAACACGCTCGCCAGTTGAAAATCGCTCCACGCCTGCGCATACCAATGCAACGTGAAGCCTTGCGGCAACAGGGTGCCGAACCAGCGCGTCGCCACCGAATTGACCGCCACGGTCGCGATGAGCAGCACCACGTTGAGGAGGAAGAACACCATCGCGCCCCATACGAGCACGCGCCAGACGCGGCCCGGCACGCTGGTGCGCTGCCGGCTGTGGCCGGTACGCTTATCCGGCTCGTGCGCGCCGTCGTCGTGATCTTTCGAAGCCGACGCCGGCCACGAACGCGGCGCCGCGCGATGCTCGGTCGTCATCAGCCTTTGCCTCCCGTCACCGGACCGCTGTAGAAGAAGCGGCGCGCGCCGAGCATCGCGGCAACCACCACGAGTTGCACGAAGCCCATCACCATCGCGATCGCGGAGGCCAGTGAATAATCGTAGCTTTCGAAGGCAGCCTCGGCGGCGGCGATCGACATGACTCGGGTCGGGCCGGCGGGCGCGCCGAGCAGCACCGCCGAAGGAAACACCGAAAACGCCTGCACGAACGACAGACACGCCGCCATCGTCAACCCCGGCACGAGCAGCGGCAGATAGATGCGGCGAAACTGCTGCCACGGACTGGCGCCGAGCGTCGCCGCCGCGCTAGCGAGCGTCGGGTCGATGCCGGTCACGTACGAGAGCGTCAGCAGAAACGCGAACGGAAAACCCGACACGATCAGCGAGATCAGCACGCCCCAGAAGTTATGCGTGAGGCGCACTTCGCGCGTATAGAGATGCAGACCCTGCAGCGCCTGCGGAAACCAGCCGTTCGGGCCGAAGTACGTGAGCATGCCATCCGCGATCAACACCGTGCCCAGAGTCACGGGAATCACCAGCAGCGTCGTGACCAGCTTCTGATAGCGCGAGTAGCGCCGCAGTGCGAACGCCACCGGCACCGAGACGCCCACGTTGATGAGCGTGGCGGGCACCGCGAGCTTGAGCGTGACGAGAATGGTCGGCCACATCGACGTGTCGGTGAAGAACGCCAGATAGTTGGCCCAGAGGCCACCGCCGTTCATCGGCCGGAACGACAGCACCAGACCATACGCGAACGGATAGATGAACAACGCGACAATGAAGATCAACGCCGGCGCGACGAGCCACGCCTTGGCGTCGCGCGGCGCGAGCGGCGGCGACAGCGTGGGCGTGTTCATGCGGCCTCTGCCTCGTAGACTAGCGTGCGCGAGGGCGGCACACGCAGGCTGATGCGCTCGCCCTCCGCGAATTCTCCGCCCACGCGCGCCCAGATATCACCGAAAGCGGTCTTCACCCGCAGCAACGAATCGCGGCCACCGTATTCGACGGTAGTCACCAGCGCGTCGAAGGCATTGTCCGCGCCGGGCGCGGCGCGTTCCATATCTTCGGGACGCAGCGCGACACTCACGCGTTTGCTGTTGAAACCGGCCATTGGCATGCCGATCAAACGTACACCGTTTGCACTCACCAGCACGCCTTCGCCCTGCATGCCTTCGAGTTCGAATTCGGCCACGTTGCGATAGCCCATGAAACGTGCGACATGCAGATTCTGTGGCCGCGTATAGACCTCTTTCGGCGTGGCCACCTGTTGCACCACACCCTCCTTCATCACGACAATGCGGTCGGCCATGGAAAGCGCTTCGTCCTGATCGTGGGTTACGTAGAGCGTCGCGCGTTCGAGCTGGCTATGAATGCGGCGAATCTCCGCGCGCATTTCGATCCGCAGTCTGGTATCGAGGTTCGATAGCGGTTCGTCCATCAGGATCAGCGGCGGCTCGATCACGATTGCGCGCGCAATCGCCACACGCTGCTGCTGGCCACCGGAAAGTTGTCCGGGCAGCTTGCGTTCATGTCCGACCAGTTGCACGAGCTGCAACGCTTCGCGCGCGCGGCGCATGGCGTCGCTCTTGCCGGCGCCGCGCATTTTCAGACCGAAGCCGACATTGTCCAGCACGCTCATATGCGGAAATAGCGCGTAGTTCTGAAACACCATGCCGAAGCCGCGCTTCTCCGGCGGCAGCACGTCGATGCGTTTGTCGTCGAGCCAGATGCCGCCGCCGCTCAACGGCTGCAATCCGGCGATGCAATTAAGCGCCGTCGATTTGCCACAACCCGAAGGCCCGAGTAACGCGATGAACTCGCCGCGCCGGATCGTCAGGTCGAGTCCGCGCAACGCCGCAACCGCCTGGCCTTCCGCATTTGTGAAACTGCGGCTCACCGAATCGAGCCGCAACTGCTCAAAGTGATGCTTCATGGCGGTTTCCTGATGCGCGTGGCGCGTCGTGTCACGCACCACGCGTGGACCGCAACGCCATGCATGGCCAGACGCGCAGACTATTTGGTCTTCTGCGCGCCGACCTCGGTGTCCCATTTCTTGAATGCTGCGACCATCGCGGCGGCATTGAGCGGCAATGCATGCGGACGCTCGGCGAGTAGCTTCGCGTATTCCGGCCGGCCGTATTTCTTCAGCACGTCCTGGCTGTGCGCGGGCGCCTGCTCGACGCTCACGCCCTTGATCGCGGGACCAGGATAGAAATAACCGTCGTCGTAGGTCATGGCCTGCTGCGCCGGCTCGAGCATGAAATTCATCAGTTTGTAGAGCACGTCGAGCTTTTCCTTCGGCACGCCTTTCGGAATCACCATGTAATGCGCGTCGTTCACCCACGTCATGTTGTCGAACGCCTGCACGCGGAATTCGGCCGGCACGATGCCGAGCGCGCGCGGATTGATGTCCCAGCCTGTGACCGTCACGGTCATGTCGCGCGTGCCCTCGCCAAGTTCCTTCATCACTGCCGACGTGCCGCCCGGGTAGTAAGGAATGCAATCGTTCAGTTGCTTGAGGAAGGCCCACGTCTTGTCCCAGCCGTGAATCGGATCCTGCGGATCCTTGTCACCGAGCACGTAGGGCAAGCCCATCAGAAACGTGCGGCCGGGACCGGAATTCGCCGGCCGTGCGTAGATCAGCTTGTCCGGATGCGCCTTGCACCATTGCAGCAATTGCTCAGGCGTTTTCGGCGGATCGCTGACTTTGGCGGGGTTGTACTCGAGCAGCGGACCGGCCGGCATATAGGCGACCTCGAGGCCGAAACCCTGCGCGAGATCCTGCATCTTGCGCGGGCCCGGCGCGTATTTGTCGAGCACGCCGGGGAACGCCGCTGCGTTGTCGGGCAGCAGCTTCATCCACAGAGACTGTTCGATGCCGGCGGCGAGCGCGTCGGTGCCGGTCAGCACGAGATCGATATCGGAGCGGCCCGCGGCCTGCATCGCCTTGATCTTGCCGGGCAGTTGTGGAGCGGGCGCGTTCGTGAAGGTGAGATTAGCGACGAGGTTCGGATACTTCGCCTTGAAGGCCTCGAAGCCCTTTTGCGTGAGTTGAAGGTCGCCGGCCACGTCGACGATATTGAGCGTGACCGGATCGGCCGCGTGCGCGGCGGATGCGAAAGCGGCGCTCGCCGCGAGACATACGGACACCAGCCTGAGCGCCAACCTGTCTGAAACAGTCATTGCGTCTCCTCGCTTCTTGGTATGTAAGTCCGCCGATCGGTTGCGCTGCGGACGGTGTCTTTCTACCAATGGAACATAGCGAAGCGGGACAGCTGATGTCAAGCAAATGCTCGCGGCAGCTTCCGGCTGCCGAAAATAACAGTTCTGGTGCTGAATCCTTGCCGTTCAATGGTTTGCGCGCGGCATCCAAGGGCAAACCCGGAGCCATTCATGAAATCTGACGACAACTTGCCAGACAACTAGCCGCCTTGCACACCTTGCGTATTCACATACAGCGAATAAAGCCCGTGGCTTGCCGCCATGAACAGACGGTTGCGATGTCGCCCGCCGAAACACACGTTCGCGCAACGTTCAGGCAACGCGATATGGCCGAGCGGCTCGCCTTGCGGTGTGAAGACGCGTACGCCGTCGAGTTCGTCCGTGCCCATGCCCCAGCCGCACCACAAATTGCCGTGAATATCGACGCGAAAGCCGTCCGGCGTACCCGGACCCGCGTCGATCAACACCCGGTTGTTCGTCAGCGTGGTGCCGGTGCCGGCGCCTTCCACGTCGAACGCGCGGATCTTGCGCGGCTCGCCGCGCGATTCGACGATGTACAGGACCGACTCGTCCGGCGAAAACGCGAGGCCATTGGGTCCCAACACGTCGTCGGCAACCATGGAGACTTCGCCGGTTTGGCCGTCGACCCGGTACACGCATGCCGGCAGTTCGGACTCCTGCCGCTCACCCTCGTAGAAACCGTCGATACCGAAGGTCGGATCGCTGAACCAGATCGACCCGTCCGATTTCACGATCACGTCGTTCGGCGAATTGAAGCGCTTGCCGCGATAACGATCGGCGAGCACGGTGATCGAGCCGTCGTATTCCGTGCGCGTGACGCGGCGCGTCAGATGTTCGCAACTGACGAGGCGGCCCTGCCGGTCGCGCGTATGCCCATTGGCGTTGTTCGACGACTGGCGAAACGTCGACACCGTGCCGCTCGGTTCGTCCCATCGCAGGATCCGGTCGTTCGGAATGTCGCTCCACAGCAGATAACGTCCGTCGCCGAACCAGACCGGCCCCTCGGACCAGCGCGCGCCTTGATACAAACACTCGACGGAGGCGGAAGCGAGAATCAGCGGCTTGAAGCGCGGATCGAACTGACAGATGGAAGGATCGGGATAGCGTCGGCTGTTGTCGGTCATGCTGGCGGTTCAAGTAGGGGTTGGCTTGCGCGAATTCGTGCTCCAACGCGAGCCTCGCGAATTGTCGGTATTGTCGGCGAAGATCGCAGATTACTCCGCCTCGCTTTTGTATGACAATAGAGCCGTGCGGTGCGCATGCTGCGGCAATCGGCTGGCAATGCCGGTCGATTTCGGCAATTAGTGCGATTATGACTGATATTTTGGCAAGGATCGCCAATTAGAATCGTTTCACAATAAAGTTGCCAACGATTGGCATCAAAACGCTGTTGCGAGACATTTAGCGCCATTAACAGCCGGCAAATGTTAATTAGCGCATAAAATCGCGGCAAAACAGGCAACTCACTGATCGCCAAAGTGCGGCCTTAACCTTTTTGTTAGAAATCATTCCGGCTTTGCAAATTAAATTTTAGTGATAGATTGTGCAGATAAAAAACCACCGGACGGAATGCCGACCGCAATTAACCGCAACGGGATGTTTGCGAGCCTGAGAGAGTAAAAATTGCCGCTACATTTTATCGAGGAGATGGCACCGCTACTGAACGCCGCCGACGAAGCGGAATGGTTCGGTGCAATCTCGGGTCTTGCGGAGACGTGGGGGTTCGACAAGCTGCTGATCGCCATGCTGCCGCGCCCGACGATCCGCCTCGAAGACGCCTATGTGCGTAGCACGTACGCGCCCGTATGGCGCCGTACATATGACGAGCAGGGACTGGTCCATATCGATCCGACCGTGTCGCATTGCGCGACACGCGCGGCGCCGCTGATCTGGTCACCGGATATTTTCACGACCGCGCCGCAGCTTTCCATGTACGAGGAAGCGCGTGCGCACGGACTGCGCGCCGGCGTGACATTGCCGATTCATGGACCGAACCAGGAAGCCGGCATGATTTGCTTCGTCAATGACAGCAATCCCAACGACGAGTTCTGGCGTCATATCAACCTGGCATTGCCGAATCTCGTACTGCTGCGTGATCTCGTCATTGATACCAGCCAGCGGCATTTGAATACGCACGCCCAGACCTTATTGCCCAAATTGACGCCGCGTGAACGCGAATGCCTGAAATGGACCGCACGCGGCAAATCCACGTGGGAAATATCCCACATCCTGAACTGTTCGGAAGCCGTGGTGAACTTCCACATGAAGAACATCAGAACGAAGTTCGGTGTGAATTCGCGGCGCGCGGCGGCCGTAATCGCAGCCCAGCTCGGGCTTATTGACCCGGGTTGAGCAAGGCGGCGTCGCGGCTGTAGAGCACGCGCTCGGCGCGACCCAGATCGGCGTCGGACACAGTTTTGGTGAAATACAGGCCGAGCAGGATGGCGACCGGCGCCGGGATTTCAGCACCCGACTCGAAACGGCTGCCACGCGACTGCGTCACACCGAAGCGGGCCCAGAAACGCCGCTGACTCTCTTTTTTCTTTTTGCGGTAAGCAATGATCAGAACCCGGTCAACTGCCGTGGAAGGCTCTGCCGGGCGCGTTTGAAGGCCGGTTTGCGGCTGCCAATGATTTTCGAGAAGTTCCATTTTCGTGTCCTGTCGGTTGAGGGCAAGTGCTTGTCTCGAATTCTGCTTTACCCGATAAGCATGCACACCTATCCAGGTAGGTAGGTGGCGGAACGATTCAAAATGCATAAGTTTTCTTGCGTATTGGGTACCCCAACACGTTCAGGAGAACGTCATGCAAACAGCAATCCGGATTGGAATGCGTCAGGAATTCGACAACGAGGACATCAACGAGATGTACCGGCTGCGCGCCCGGGTATTTCACGGGCGGCTCGGGTGGGATATCCCGACTATCGCCGGCATGGAAATCGACGGCTATGACGCGCTCGGGCCGCATTACATGCTGATCCAGGGCGACAACAGGAAGGTGCGCGGCTGTTGGCGCCTGATGCCGACCGAAGGGCCGAATATGCTGAAGGACACTTTCCCGCAATTGCTCCACGGCGCGGCGGCGCCGGTTGGGCGGCATATCTGGGAATTGAGCCGGTTCGCGATCGAAACCGGCGGCGAGGAGCAATCGTTTGGCTTTGCGGACGTCACCATGCAGGCGATTCACGAACTGGTGACATTCGCCGACCAGATGGGCATTACGCGTTATGTCACGGTCACCACGACGCCGATCGAGCGGTTGCTGCGCAAGACCGGGATCGAAATCAGCCGGCTTGGGTCGCCGTTGCAGATCGGCGTGGAGCGGGCCGTGGCGCTGGATATCGCGGTGAGTCCGAAGACCCGTACCGCGTTATTCGGACCGATCGCCGTTGCTGCCTAGCTGCTGCACCGCAGTTGCTGCACCGCTATTTCGCCGCAGCTGGCGGGGCCGTGCCGTGCCGTGCCGTGCCGGGACGGGACGGGGCGGGGCGGTGCCGGGACGGGCCGGGCCTTGCCGGGGCGGGCCTTGCCGGGCCCGCTCCGCCCCGCGGGCGCCGGCGCCATGGCGCTTCGGCCCAACCGTTCGGCGACGGAGCGAGGGAGACTCAGGAGCCGAACATTCGGTCGAGCGCGTTCTCGAGATGCGCTCGCATCGCATTTCCGGCGGCCAGCCCGTCCTTGCGGCGGATCGCTTCGAGCACCGCCTTATGCTCCGCCTGCACGAGTCGCTGCCGCTCTACCGTCTTCACCAGCGAAAGATTGCGCGACAGGTTCATGCTGAAGAGGATCTGCTCTTCGATGAACGACATGACCGTGATGAAAAACGGGTTCTTCGACGCACGCGCCACCGCGAGGTGGAACATGAAGTCGTCCTGGGCGCCGATACCCTGCGTTTCGATGATCCGCTCCAACTGGTCCCATGCATGCTGGATGGCAGCCATGTCGTCGGCATCGGCTTTGAGCGCCGCCTGCTCCGCCGCGCCCGCTTC
Organism: Paraburkholderia sp. RL17-381-BIF-C; assembly: GCF_046026435.1. Lineage (NCBI taxonomy): Bacteria > Pseudomonadati > Pseudomonadota > Betaproteobacteria > Burkholderiales > Burkholderiaceae > Paraburkholderia > Paraburkholderia sp. RL17-381-BIF-C. The sequence continues at coordinate 97,946 of NZ_JARESX010000011.1, forward strand.
GGTGACGATGCGGAATTCATAGCAGCGGCGTATGTCGGACAGCGTTTCGAGTGGGGCGAAGCGGCGCACGTCGGGGTCCGGGCGACGCGCGACCGTTGTCCCCGATCCGTGCCGCGTCGCGATGATGCCGTCGGCCCGCAAGCGCGCCAGCGCCTCGCGCACCGTTGGCCGTGATGTGGCAAAACGTTCGGCCAACGCATGCTCGGTTGGCAAGCGCTCCCCTTCCTTGTACTCGCCTTCGACAATGCGGTTGAGGATGTCGCCGTAGATTCTGTCGGGCAAACCCTTCGTTTTGCGCTCGTTCATCGGCGGGCTGCGGCAGCTTGTCTGAGTAGGCTCCAATTGTAAGGCAAACCCGGCGCTGGTCTGATCACGTCCATGCGGTCCGAAGTGCGGCGAATGCCACAGGTTCTGGCCGTCCGGCGCTTATCCGGCAAGACACCTCGACGCAAAATTTGACAAGAGTTTGATTTACATCCAGGTTGAGTGCATGTTCTTCAGCGACCATTTAAGCTTTCGTTGGCAATGAAGTGCCAATCGACGTGGCAATCGCCCCAGCCAATCGAAACGGCAGCGGCATTCAATTCCTCGAGACACGGAGTCGATATGTACACACGCATCCTTGTAGCGGTCGACGGCAGCAATACCTCGCGCCGTGCGTTCGAAGCAGCGCTCGCGCTCGCCAAATCCAACGGCGCAATCTTGCGGCCGTTCTATGTCGTAGAAAACACGCCGCTTTATTTCGAAGCACCCGGCTACGATCCCTCCGTATTGCGAAACCGTCTCGTCGAAGAGGGCAAGGAACTCGGCGCTGAATTCGCCAGGACCATGATCGAACACGGCGTGAAGGGCGAGCTGGTGGTAGGCGAGGCGTCGTCGCTCGATGATGTGGCAACGGTAGTGCTCAAAGCCGCCGCCCATTTCAAAGCCGATCTGCTGGTGATGGGCACGCACGGAAGGCGCGGCTTTCAGCGCCTGATCCTCGGCAGTGTCGCCGAACGCTGCGTGCGCCAGGCGAGCTTGCCCGTGCTGCTGGTTCCATCCGCCGCAGGCAAGACCGGCGACGCAGACTGAATGCAGCGGCGCGCCATGCACGCGGCGTATTCGCTGGTCGTGCACCAGAGCTTCAACGCACGACCTCGTGCAAGAGCGCGAGCAGGGCCTCACCGCTCATTGCTTATAGCAGTTCCATCAGAATCGAATCGCCGCCAGCGATATCGATCAAGATACCTAACTTCCTGAACGCGTCATTTTGTCGCGAAGCAGGCAGTGTGGCCGGTGGGACAATCCTTCTATACCTGACCATTGGCTGCAGAACATGCTCACTCCTACTGCTGTTACGCGCTCCGACGGAACTGCTGAATCCACCGCGTCCGCCGCTAGCGCATTGCCGACGCGCGGCAGCCGCCGTGCGGTGTCGTCAAGGGCAAGCACGCGCACCACTGCGCGCTGTTCGAGTTGCGCCATGCGGCAACTCTGCATGCCTCACGGCCTGTCGCCCGACGAACTCGCGAAACTCGAAACGCTCATATGCTCCGCGCGCTCCGTCCCGCGAGGTGAGGCGCTGTATCGCAGCGGGGACCGTTTCGACAATATTTACGCGGTGCGTTCCGGTTCGATGAAAACCATCATGGCGCACCGCGGTGGCCGCGAACAGGTCACGGGTCTGCGGCTCGCCGGCGAAGCGCTCGGCCTCGACGGCATCAGCAACGACGTGCATGCCTGCAGCGCCGTCGCTCTCGAAGACAGCACCGTGTGCATCGTGCCCTACACCGCACTCAAGTCGCTATGCCGAGAAATCAGTTCGATGCAGGAACGCATGCACAAACTGCTCGGGGAGCAGATCGTGCGCGAAGCAGCGCAGATGATGGTGCTCGGCTCGCTCTCGGCGGACGAACGGGTCGCCGCATTCCTGCTCGACGTGTCAGAGCGCAATGCACAGCGGGGGTATTCGTCGGCGGAATTCAATCTGCGCATGACACGCGAAGACATGGGCAGCTACCTCGGCATGACGCTTGAAACCGTGAGCCGGACCCTGTCAAGATTTCAAAAGCGCGGCCTGATCGACACACAGGGCAAGCACATACGGATCGTCGATCTGGAAGGTCTGCGGCGGGTCTAGCCTGCCGCCAGGAGCCCAGCCGATGCTCCACGCCCACTTCTTTTAACGCGCTTTCGTCTTGGCATGGCTCCTGCGAGCGGGTACAGTCTTTAGTCCGTCCCCTGCAAGGAGACCCGGCGAAATGAATCGCGACCCCGCCCCGCATCACCCGCTCGTTCAGCGTCTGATCGAAGCGCGTCAAGTCACCGACGCACTGTTTTCCATCGTCAAACCCGAGTTTTTGTATGAACGCCCGATCCGTGAACGCCACCGGATCGTGTTTTACATCGGCCATCTGGAAGCTTTCGATCGTAATCTGCTCGATCAGCGCCTGTGCGATCTGCCCGCGTTCGATCCGCAGCTCGACCAGCTTTTTGCCTTCGGCATCGACCCTGTCGATGGCGGTTTTCCAACCGATCAGCCCAGCGACTGGCCGTCGCTCGACACCGTTCGCGGCTACGGCTTGCGCGCGCGCGAGCAGATCGACCGCGAGCTGGATGCGCTGACGCACGCCGCGCAACCCGGCCGCGACGACACCCAAACCGCGACCGCCGGGCAATTGCTGAATGTCGCCATCGAGCACCGGTTGATGCACGCCGAGACGCTGGCGTACATGCTCCATCAGTTGCCGCTTGCGCAGAAGGTCACCGAACTGCGCGAGCCCGTCTTGACGCGCGGCGGAGAACGGGACGCGCTGTCGTCGATGGTGAGCGTGCCGGCCGGCGCGACTGTGCTCGGTATGGCGCGCGAAGGCGGCCGCTTCGGCTGGGACAACGAGTTCGGCGAAATACGTGTCGACGTGCCCGCCTTCGAGATCGATCGCTACATGGTGACGAACGGCGCGTTTCGCGAGTTCATCGAGGCAGGCGGCTATCGCGAGCCGAAATGGTGGTCGCAAAAGGATTGGGCGTGGAGGGAGGCCGAGCACATCGAGCATCCCGCCTGCTGGTCGCGGCGCGCTCACGGCGAAGATAGCGAAGGCGGCGCGTGGATGCTGCGCACCATGTTCGACGAAGTCCCATTGCCGCTCGACTGGCCCGCGTACGTGAGCCACGCCGAAGCCAGCGCTTACGCCCGCTGGGCAGGCAAGGCGCTCCCCACCGAGGCGCAATGGCAGCGTGCCGCACACGGCGCCCCGCACGCCGCGTCGGGTAATTTCGATTTTCGCAGTTGGAACCCGCAACCGGTGGACGCGTATCCGGATAACGTCAGCGCATTCGGTGTCGAAGGTCAATTCGGTAATGGCTGGGAGTGGACCTCGACGGTGTTCGACGCCCTGCCCGGGTTCGAAGCGTTTTCGTTTTATCTGGGCTATTCCGCTAACTTCTTCGACGGCCAGCATTTTGTGATCAAAGGCGGCTCGGCGCGCACCGCGCAGTGCATGTTGCGGCCGACTTTCCGCAACTGGTTTCAGCCGCATTATCAGTATGTGTATGCGGGGTTTCGGTGCGTGAGGTGATTGACAAATAAAGCATAAGGCCGTTCTACCGGTCACCTTATGCTTTATTTGTCACCACCACATCAACGCTGGAGTCGTTCGGGAACGATCCCTGGCTGAAAAGGACGGGCAGGTTCGCGAACCGCGACCGCGCGACCAACAGCTTTGCCGTCCCGGATGACGGTGCCGCCGTCATGGCCTTCCTGGCAGAACGCACCGTCCGATCGCCGCATACGCGGCGCGCCTACGTCGCCGAGATCCGAAGGCTGATCGCACCTGTTAGCGACGCAGCGGACAGGCTTGCGGCTGTCGATGCCCTCTTCCGCTTCGCCGCTGGCATTGACCTTCGTGACAGGAATCTTCTATCGTCCTCTCTCGCAGAAAACGCCGTATCGGACTTTCGCCCGGCCGCTGCTAAAGCCGGGTTCGACTACCCGGTCATCGAGGGCAGAGAAGTTATCGTTGCTGCCTTGACTGCCTCTCTCGCGACACTGGATACAACGCACTCCGTGACAAATCCAGGCGTCACCATCAACGGTGACACGGCGCGCCTGGATGCACTTGTGGAAGCCCTGCATGTCCCACGGGACGATCACACTCGTCACTATCTGATGAAGAACCGCTACGATGTCGAACTGGCAAGAGAGGGCGACGTCTGGGTCATCACGCGGAACACGGTCGACAATGTCTGGCGCTCTGGAGATCCTGCGGTTCTTTCTGTCGTATAGAGTTTGCTTGCCTGGAGACTGAATGGTGGTGTGATCGAGTTACCGTCACCCCCGACACGGCGCGGCTTTGATCGCTTCATTCGGAGCGTCGTAGGCTCTGCGCATAGGTCTGTCGATCACCGAATGACCTAATTGGGCCGATCGGCGGGCGTCCGTTCAGGCTTGGCGATCGACTCGTAAGCCGTCTTTCGCTCCGGGCCATTGGACCGGCTCACGTCAATCAGCTGTCGACCGGCATAGACGCTCCTGAACTGCGTTGACGCATTCCAGCGCGGCCGGCAACACGGAATTCACAGACGAAGTGCTATAGAACAATTGCACGGTCTCAAGAAAGCTCGCGCCAGGCAGGGCGAGGATGGCGAGACCGGCACGGCCTGCTCGCTTGCGCGCGACGGCCAGCGGCATTAACGCCAGAAACGGGTAGTTCGCCAACATGGTCTCGTTGGTCGGCAAGGAAATAGACTGCACGCAGCCATCGGGAAACGCGAGTCCCGACTGGGCCAGCCAGCTTTGCAAAGCGAGGTACGTCGGAGCCTCCTTCGGCGGCAGGATCCAGGGCGAACCGGCCAGGTCTTCCGGTACGACGTTTCTGCGGCTCGCCAGCGGATGATCTCGCCCGCACACCACCACGATCGGGTCGTCCATGATCGCGCGCGACGCAAAATCGCTTTTGCCGAATCCGACCGGCTCGGTGCGGCTCAACACGAAATCGAGTGAGCCGTTCGCGAGCAAGGGAAAGAGCCGGTCGCTAGTCGCTTCGTGCAACGCAACATTGACGTGTGGCGCGCGCCGCTTCAACTCAAGTATCAACTCCGGCGCGAACACCGGCAGCACAGTGGCGACCGCACCCACTGAAATTTTGCCGGAAAGGCCACTAGTGAGCGCGTCCACTTCGTAGCGTGCCTGCTCGAGTTGATGGAACACCTCTCGCGCGCGCTTCGTGAGCGTCTCGCCGACGGCCGTCAACTGAAGCCGGTTGCCGACCCGCGTCATGACCGACACGCCGAGGCCGGCCTCGAGTTCGGCAAGCTGTTTCGATATGGCGGGCTGCGTCACATTCAGCGTTTCGGCAACCAGCCGGATTTGGCCAAGACTGTCGAACAAGGTCAGCAGCCTTAGGTGGCTCAGTTTCAATCCGGCCTGAAAAAAACGCTCGATCGGGTCCACGGCGCTCCTCATTGCGAATAACTTATGGTTATGCGCATTCGATAAAATGTCAATTGCTTGTCATGCGTCCGCGTACCATCATCAAGCTCAGGAGACAGCCGCACTCACAGCGCGCCCTGACATACCCACCATGAATGCCACGAACATACTGTTCATTCTGTCGGACGAACATCAGCACAACTTGATGGGCTGTGCCGGCCACCCCTTCATTCACACACCCAATCTGGATTCGCTCGCTGCGCGCGGCACGCGCTTTTGCAACGCCTATACGCCGTCACCGATCTGTGTGCCGGCGCGTGCGAGCCTTGCGACAGGGCGCTATGTTCACGACATCCGCTGCTGGGATAACGCCATCGCGTACGACGGCGGCACGCCGGGCTGGGCGCAATATCTGACGGCGAGCGGCATGTTGACCGACTCAATCGGCAAACTGCATTACCGGAGCGACGCAGCGCCCGTTGGGTTCCGCCGTCAGCATCATCCCGTGCATATCCTCGATGGGATCGGCCAGGTCTGGGGCTCCGTGCGCAATCCGCTGCCGCACACCATGGGCCGCTCGCCCCTCTACGACAAGATCGGTCCGGGCCTGTCGAACTACAACCGCTTCGACATGCGCGTGGCCGATACGGCCGTCGAATGGCTCGGCGAGCAGCGCGGCAACTCGAAGCCCTGGGTGCTGTTCGCGGGCCTCGTCGCGCCGCATTTCCCGCTGGTGGTGCCGCAGGAATTCCTCGACCTCTACGATCCCGACAACATCGAACTGCCGTTGCTGCATCCGTCCAGCGGTTATGCGCGGCACCCGTGGGTCGAACGGCAGGCGGTCCATATGGACCATGACGCCGCCATCGGAAGCGACGGGCGGCGCCGTCTTGCGATGGCCTGTTATTTCGCGCTGGTCACGTTCCTCGACGCGCAGGTCGGCAAGATTCTCGCAGCGCTGAAATCCAACGGTCTCGACGAAACGACCACGATCATCTACAGCAGCGATCATGGCGATAACCTCGGCAAGCGCGGCATGTGGAACAAATGCCTGATGTACCGCGAGTCGACCGGCGTGCCGATGATTGTCGCGGGCCCCGGTATTCCCAAAGGCAAGGTGTGTGAAACACCGGTGTCGCTGATCGATATCCAGAATACGATTCTGGAGCGCACCGGTTGCGCGGCACCCGGCAACACCAGCCCCGGCGAGTCGCTGGCAAAACTGGCCAATGCGCCGGATCAACCCGGGCGGCTTGCGTTTAGCGAGTACCATGCCGTCGGCTCGGAGACGGCGGCCTATATGCTCGCGGATGCCGACTACAAATACCATCACTACGTCGGCTTGCCGCCCGAGTTGTTCGATCTGCGCCGCGATCCGCAGGAGTTGCGCGACCTCGCGGCGTTGCCGGATTACGCGGGTGTCAAAGACCTGTTCGAGCGGCGTCTGCGGGAACTGCTCGATCCTGAAGGCGTGGACCGGCTCGCGAAAGCGGATCAGGCGCGTCTTGTCGACGCGTTCGGCGGACGGGAGGCAGCGCTGCGAACCGGCACACCCGCGGCGACGCCCGTGCCGGTCGAATAGGATCCGGCTCAATAGCCGTTGCAGCACACAAGACAAATGATCGACGGAGACAACGCGATGGCCTCAGCAGAACTGGCAGCGACGGCGCATGAGCCGACGCGCCAAACCCGATGGAAGACGGTCATTCTCGCGAGCCTCGGCGGCTCGCTGGAGATTTACGACTTCATCATCTACGGCGTATTTGCCCGTGAAATCGCGCGACAGTTCTTTCCGGCCGCGGACCCGATCGCCTCCTTGATCAGTACCTTCGGCGTGTTCGCGATTGGCTATGTGTCGCGGCCGCTCGGCGGCATCGTGCTCAGCAGTCTCGGCGACCGCTTCGGGCGGCGGCTGGTGTTTCTCGTTTCCGTGCTGGCGATGTCGGCTTCGACTATCGGCATCGGACTGATCCCCGGGTACACGTCGATCGGCGTGATGGCGCCCGCGCTCCTGATTCTGCTGCGCCTCGCGCAAGGTTTTTTCCTCGCGGGCGAATTGCCCTGTTCGATCACCTATGTGGTGGAGGAAATCCCGCAACGCGCGAGTCTCGTGAGCGGGCTCGTCATCTTCTGTCTGAACTCGGGTGTGCTGACGGCGACGCTGATCAGCCTCGCGCTACATGCGGGCTTGAGCGCTGAGGCCGTGCTGTCGTTCGGCTGGCGGATCGCATTTATTTTCGGCGGCGTGATCGGGCTCGTCTCGTACTGGTTGCGTACCTCGCTCGAGGAATCGACGGAATTTCAGCGCTTGCGCAGCCATAAGGTCAAGCGTCCGTTCCGGGTCGTGCTGACGGAGTATCCGAAGCAGGTGGCGGTGGGCGTCGGCGTGGCGGGTATCGTGAATGCGTCGAACAGTCTGCTGTTCGTGGTGTTGCCGTCGTATATGACCACGGTGCTTCATATCTCGCCGGGTCTGGCGAGCGCCGGCCAGAATGTCGGCATTGCGACGATGTCGGTGTCGCTGCTGTTCTTTGCCTGGATCGGCGATCGCGTGGCCTCGCGTCATTGGCATCGCATCGGCTCGATCCTCATGCTGCTCGGCAGTTATCCGTTCTACCGGCTGATCGCCGCCCATGAAATCGATCCGGTCTTCGCGTTCGTCGTGATCGGTTTTGTCGGCGGGCTGGTCAACGGTTCGTATGCCTATCTGCTCGCGGATCTGTTTCCGACCAACGTGCGCTTTAGCGGCATCGCGTTGTCACTCAATCTCGCTACGGTCATCTTCACGGGCATCACGCCGCTCGTTGTGACCCAGTTGTTGCACAAGACGGGTTCAGCGGCTGCCCCGGGGCTTTTTCTGACCGGTATTGCCGTGATTGCGTTGGCTGCCGGATTGGGCTTGAAACGCTTCGGCGGACAGATCGGCCGCGCCTCGGAAAAGCGTTGATCGATACATGACACAGCAGACAAACGATATGACGGACCTGCAACGGACACTCATCGAGCAACTGGGCGAACAGTGCGTGTCGCTCGACGCGGGCGTGCTGGATGCGCACGCCGGCGACTGGAGCGAAGCCGAAAAGCGACGCCCGGAACTGGTACTGATGCCGCGTACGCCGGACGAAGTGGCCAAGGCGCTCGGCGTACTCTCGAAGCTCCGCCAGAAGGTCGTCGTGCAAGGCGGCCTGACCGGTCTCGCGGGTGGCGCTACGCCACAAGCTGGCGAAGTGGCGGTCTCGCTCGCCAGAATGAATGCGATCCAAGAGTTTGACTGCATAGGCGGCACGATCACGGTTCAGGCGGGCATCGCGCTCGAGCAATTGCAAACGCACGTGGAAGCGCAGGGATGGTTTTTTCCGCTTGATCTGGGCGCGCGCGGCTCTTGCCAGATCGGCGGCAATGCGGCGACCAACGCAGGCGGCAATCGCGTCGTGCGCTTCGGCGTAATGCGCGATCTGATTCTCGGCATGGAAGTCGCGCTCGCGGACGGCACCGTTCTTTCGATGATGAACAAGGTCACCAAAAACACCACAGGCATCGATCTGAAGCAACTGTTCATCGGCTCCGAAGGCATTCTCGGCGTGATCACCCGGCTCGTGTTGAAACTCGAGCCGAAGCCCACCGTGTCGAATACCGCCTTGTGTGCGCTTGGTTCGTTCGATGCCGCGACACGGTTGCTGAAAGAGCTGCGGCGCCGTTTACCGGCGCTGTCGTCGTTCGAATTGATGTGGGACGATTACATGAGCGCCGCAATGGAGATCGGCGCACTCAAGGCGCCCTTCGCGAACCGCTCACCGGTATACGCGATTGTCGAAACGTTGGGCGCCTCGGAAGAAAGCGAGCGACGAGCGCTCGAAGAAGTCCTCGAATATGCGCTCGAAAGTGAAATCGTCGATGACGTGATCGTCGCGCAGTCCCTCGACCACTCCAGACAGCTATGGGCGTATCGGGAAACCATCGGCGAATTGCTGGGCCGCCTGGCACCGCATGCGGCGTTCGACGTGGGCTTGCCGCTCATTGCGATGGACCGCTTCGTCACAACGATGAGGGAAGCGCTGACGTCGCGTTTCCCGGATCAGACTCATCTGTTCTTCGGCCACCTCGGCGACGGCAACCTGCATCTACTGTCGGGTCCGTACGCTGAAGCTGGAGCAATGCAGGAGGTGGAGCGGCTGCTCTATGAGGGGGTGCGAGCCGCCGACGGATGTATTTCCGCCGAGCACGGCATTGGTGTAGTCAAGCAGGAGTTCCTCCATCTGAGCCGGTCTCCTGAGGAAGTCGACCTGATGCTCAAGCTGAAAGCCTTGCTTGATCCGTGCGGAATACTCAATGGCGGCCGGGTAGTCAGTGAACTCGTTTTTGGGTCAAGCGCCAGGAATATCTAGCGTCTGTTGTACTCCAGCAAACGGCCGTTCGGCCGCCATGCGTCGAAGGGCAGCTCCGGGTCGCGAGTACTCATTCACTCGCATCGGCATCTGACATTCAAGGCTACGGGGCGCCCGAATTACCCCCGGGAGCTTCGTGAGCGACTGGCAGCGACCGCTCGCGTGCCGGGCGTATCAATCGCAAAACTGGCTCGGCAGCATGGCATCGACGCGAACATGCTGTTCACCTGTCGGCACGATCGAGATCCGGATCGGTCGTGCGGTGGTTAAAGTGGACGGCCTGGTGGACGGCCTGGTTGACGCGGATATGCTGCGGATCGTGCTGGATAGTCTGCGCTCATGATCTCCCTACCGGCAGGCACGCGCATCTGGATCTCTGTGGGCGTCACTGATATGCGATGCGGGTTTCAGGGGTTCGCAGCGAAGGCGCAAACAGCGCTTGAGGAGAATCCGCTGGGCGGCTACGTCTACATCTTCCGCGGCCGTCGGGGCGATCTGGTAAAGATTCTCTGGGCCACGGAGGACGGAATCTGGCTGCTCGCGAAGCGGCTTGAGCGAGGCCGTTTTTTATATGGCCCAAGGCCGACGGTGGTAAGGTCCATCTGAGATCTGCGCAACTGTCGATTCTGCTTGAGGGTATCGACTGGCGACAGCCGCTTCGCACTTCCGCACTATCGATGTTGTAAACCGCGCGGCGGACTCGTCAACCATGGCGCATGTCGAACGGCGCCGATCTCCCTGACGATATCGAACTGCTGAAGGCCTTGCTGGTCGTGGCCCATAGTCTGCTTGCCGAGCGCGATGTCGAGATTGGGCGGTTCAAGGCGCAGATCGCGTCAGTCGAAATTAAATTCAGCTTCTGGTTTAATTCTGAAAAAATCGACCACCTTCTGGTTTAAGCGGACAAGCCGAGACAGATATCTAGCCGCAGATTACCGTTCGGCTTTTCCTTATTTTTTCCAGATTTCGCTTTATTCGACAGGTGATGACTAATAAAACCAACGTGCAATATCAGCACGACCGCCACGCCGACGATCCGCATACACCGAAGCCGAACGGTCTTATCAACCCAGCGCTGTTTTCCACGGGGATGTCACTTCGCCGTCAGCACGGCGAGCAGCGACACGCCGCACGGCAATGTACCCCGCGAAACCCAATGACGCTCTGCACTGAAAATCCGATAGAGGAGCATGTTTAGAGCCGCGGCTGGCGTGGCATCGCCGCTCGCCCGGTCGTGCTTGAGCAGACGATCGATCAAGCGCACGGCAATCGCCAGCGGAAGCAACAGCGCGTTGAAGTAAGTCATGCGTTCGATTCGATAGCCTGCTTCGTCGGCGCACGCGGCAAGGGCCGCTCGACTGTAGCGTCTATGGTGGTGAAGATAGACGTCGTGCGCGCCCCACAACCATTGGTATGCCGGCACTGTCACGACGATTTTTCCGCTCGGGGCCAGGGTTTCCCGCATACGCGCAAGCGCGCCGACGTCGTCAGCGATGTGCTCGAGGCAATCGAAGAAACAGATCAGGTCGAAAACTTCGCAGTCGAACGGCACATCGTCCGGGCAACGTCCCGCGCGAACATCGAAACGTGCTCCGGTGCTTTTTGCCGTCAGCATCCGCGCCGTCTCGTCCATCTCCAATCCGCTCACGCTGCCGAACTCGGCCAGCATTTCGAGGTTACCGCCTGTGCCCGAACCGATTTCGAGCACACGGGCGCTCGACGGCAACGCAAGTCGGTTCAACACCGAACGCACCACATCGCGCCGACCGCGGAACCACCAATGTTCGGCCTCGGTCTCGGCCATCTGAAGATAAGCATCAGGGGACATGATTCATACCTCCACAAATCAACGTCCAGCGAAGCGCACGCGCTTACGCGAGGATTCGAGCCGTAATGTGTTCGTCACGCGTGAACTGTTGCGCCCGACAGGCAGCGTGCTGACCTTGCTATTTTCCTGATAGCGGCGGCGCACGAGATAGACTGGCCGCCCTTTTGTCTCGTAGTAGATTCGGCCGATGTATTCGCCGACCACGCCGATTCCCACCAACTCGATACCGCCCAGGAACAGCATCACGGAAAGCAGTGACGCGTAGCCCGGCACTGGGTTGCCGAGCCAAAGCGTGCGCCCGATGATGAAGCCGCCATACACAAAAGCCACCGTGGCGATCGCAAGCCCAATATAGCTCCAACTCCGCAGCGGCACGGTGCTGAAACTCGTAATGCCCTCGAGCGCAAAATTCCACAGGCGCCATCCGGAGAACTTCGAATGACCAGCGCTGCGTGGTTCGCGCTGGTACTCGACGATCACTGTCCGATAGCCGACCCAAGCAAAGAGTCCCTTCATGAAGCGCCGCCGCTCCGGCAGGTTTCGCAATGCGTTGACGACCTGGCGGTCCATCAAGCGAAAATCACCGACGTTTTCCGGAAGCTTCACTTCCGATAGGGCATTGTGAACACGATAGTAGATCGCGGCGGCGGTACGTTTCGCGAAAGTGTCGCACGCCCGATTGGTCCGTTTGGCAGCGACAACTTCCGCCCCCTCCCTCCAATGTTCGATCATGACGGGAATCAAGCTCGGCGGATCCTGCAGATCCGCGTCGATCGGGATCACCGCATCGCCCCACGCCTCGTCGATCCCGGCCGTCAGCGCCGCCTCCTTACCGAAGTTTCGCGTCAAATCGATCACACGGATGCGCGTATCGCGCGCGCTGGCAGCGATCAACTTATCGAGCGTGCCGTCGCTGCTGCCGTCGTTGACGCAGACTATTTCGAACCGCGTCGACGCGATCCCCTCGAGCACCGGAACGATTTCGCTAAAGAATTGACCGACCGCCTCGCCTTCGTTGTAGAACGGCACTACTACTGAAATCAGCTGCATATTATTTTGTTCAAACATGATTGCCTCCCCGTAAATCCGATTTGATGTCATGAGCCGGTCCGGGCCTTCAACGCATATCGCGCACGTTGACTACCGCCGTTTCCTTCTCTTTTTTAACGGCCGTCACTCGACCCCATAACGCTGGAAGACCGGGGCCGCGCGTCCTTCCAGCACGATGCGCCGCACCAACAGTCCGAGCGTTGTCAGCGAGATCCACGGCAAGAACTGGAAGAGCCCGCAGGCAACGATCAACATGCCCCCAAGCGGGGCGACCCAGAGCACGGCCAGCCATTCCCGCTCACCTCGCTCCCAACCCGCGACCAGCGCATGCCGGCAATACCACGCGATCAAGACACCGAACCATGCGAGGTCGTAGTCGTAGAGATAGGGGCTCACGAGCAGGCTTGCACAGATCAACGTTGCCGCGCGCAGTGAATACGCGCATTCCCGGCTCCAGGCGTAACAGACGGCAGCTGCGGCGAGCAATGCGCACGCGCCTTGCGCTGCGTAGGCGAGCACAGCCGGCGCATGGACCAATGTAGCGAACGCGAATACAGTCGGCACGCGTGCCAGCGTGGCGTGCGCTGACTCGATGCTGTAAGTGGCAATTCCGGTGTTATGCAGGAATGCGGTTAGGGTATCCGCGCCGAACGCAAGCAAAGCCAACGCAAGTGTGGTCCCGGCCGTCAGCAAGAAAGCGGCGAGCGCGCGCCACGAACGCGAGCACAGTAACGCCAGCGGAAACAGCAGGACCAGTTGTGGCTTCATGCAGAGCAGGCCCAGACAGACCCCTGCAGCAACCGGCCGGGTGCGCAACCACACAAGGCCAGACCCAGCAAGCGCTGCTGTCAGCAAACCGTTCTGCCCGACGCTGATGACGAAAAGCGCACCAGGAAAGAACAGCACCGGCAGCATGGCGTGCCGGTCCGGCACGATGGCCCGGATCACCTTTACGAAGAGCACATATGCGCCACCGAGCCATAACACCGCGGCTGCCTTATACGGAAGCAGCGCGAGCGGAACGATCAGCAGCAGCGTGTTTGGCGGATACAGCCACGGCAGGATGCCGTTGACGGTGCCCAGGTACGGCACCGTGCGGATCTCGATGACAGACAGCGCCTGAATGTTGTACGCGTCGACTGCGTGCCCGTGCAATGCAAGAACTGCTGCACTCCAGAACGGCAGGAAATCAACGACGAATGGACTGATGCCGCTCACCTCATTCTGCCGGCTCAGCCGGATCAGATAGATTGCGATGAACAACGCATAGCATCCAAATACGATAATCGGGTATAGCCGCAGACGGTTGGCGTTGAGCCAATGCGGACGCCTCGCCGGCCCCGCTGCGTGCAATGGAGGAAACGGCCGGCATTTGCGCGACGCGCGGCGCAACACGTTCATGTTCATGCCGCCTCCTGCTTATCGAGCCGCACACGCTGAACGATAGTAAGCAAAACGATCAACAGGACTAGCGGCCCGACTTGCGGCAGCTGCATCAGCCGATTGACGTACTCGTATAGCGGCAGCAGCCACGCCAGCACCAGAATGACCTGCTCGCCACGCCGCCAGCCCTTTTCCAGACCACATACCGCAAGGCAGGCAAGCGCCACGCCGAGCCAGGTCAATTCGTAGAACCATAGATAGGGGTTGGCAAGCATTGTCGCCACGGCCAACGCGGCGGCTCGCAGACGCAGATCGTCTGTGAGTTTCCACACATAACATGCGGCCACCGCCGCAATCAGTGCGACGCCGCCTTGCGCGACATAAGCCATGGTGACCGACGCGTCAGCGAGGCGTAACGCGGCGAACGGGGTCGGAGAAGCAAACCAGTACTGCATGCGGCTCTCGAGCACCATCTCCCGCGCGAAGCTCGTGCTGGCTGCGAACGCGTGGAGCGATTGAGTGCCACACACCAGCACACTGAGTGCTCCAAACGCCGCTGCGCTGATCGCCGCTACCCACATGGTTCTCCACGCACGCGCAGCGATCAGCACCACTGGAAACAGCACCGCCAATTGCGGTTTGATCGCCAGCAAGCCGATGCAGATACCGGCCAGTACGGGCTTTTTCTCGGCCCAGCGAACAGCGAAGGCCATCAGCGCAGCGGTCAATAGCGCATTCTGTCCAATGACGGCTGCGACATAGACACCCGGGTATGCCAGCACGACGAGCATCGCAATCCACGGGCGGCGAAAGTGCGCGGAAATACCGCTGACAGCTAGCGTGCCTGTAGCGAACAACCAGGCGCTGACGCACACGAACAATAAATAGCAAAAGGTGTAAGGCAGAAGAGCAAGCGGTGTGACGAGCAGCAATAGCGTTGGCGGATAAAGCCACGGCAGAAAGCCATGATTCACATACGCACCAAAAAGCGCTGATTCTGCCCGTGCAAAAGTAGGGTAATCGTAGACCGCCGCCGGTGAGCCGTTCAACATCATGTGCGACGCGGTCCAGAACACCGAGAAGTCGACGCCCGGCCGGGTGACATCGGTTGCCATGAAACCGCTGCTGGACCAACCCCATGCCGCCAGTACGATGATGTTCATCACCAGCATCGCGCAGCTGTACAGCAGCACGCGTTCACGTGTCAGCCAACTATGGATGCGACGTTCGGCGCCGAACGCTCCCCGATCTGAAAAGTACATGATCCCCGCCTCGCACGAAAGCCGGATATTTTTTTTCATCCGGTCTATCTGATTTTTTTGTTTCTATTCCTAAGCGAACGAATGGTTCATCGCACGCTTGTGGTCGGATTCATTGTTGTAGGAAATACGTTGACTTTCAAGCCATCGTTTTCCTCACAGGCAGCGGCACCCGTCAAAAACGCGCGCCACGGGTCAAATTCGACACGTTTTTTCCTGCCCTGGATGTGACGCGTTTCAACTTTGAAACGATTTGGACTCAGAGGACTATGGAAATGCCGCCGATTTCGTCGACGCAAGCGTTCGCACCGGACTAGGGTAAGTCCCAAGACATTTACCGCTGCGCAAGGAACGGCGGGCCTCTGCGGGATTTTTTACCGGACCGATTTCCTCCGGAAATTGTTGCAGATTAGAGCCAACCTGTGCGCCAAGGACGAGAGCGAACCATGATGAAACTGGCCTCACGCCCGTATTTCCTCGCGTTTTGAGAAGCTGGCCCGGTGCTTGCAAAGGAAAGAGCGCGGAAGTCGACGACGTGACGACCGTTGCGATTCAGGCAGCAGGTGCAAGGGAGATCCTGAAAAACGCAACTGGAGTCAGCCACGGGGAAGTTTCTTCACATACGCAGCTGCAACTATCAAGACAGCGCGGATGGCAGGAGAACAGATGGTGGTCGCCGACTAACTAGCGGGCTCCGGCTTAGGCCGGAAGCCAATAACGAGCAATAGAAGTCGAGGACCAAGACATGAAGATCAATCAAATAAAACGACAGGATTGCCGTCGCTACGGCGACACCGGTCTCACGTTCCCTGCAGCACCCACGTCGTTCATTCGCCGCGCGCATCATCGCGCCGCCAACGATATTCACGGACCCTATGCCTGGCGTCTCGCCAGACATACGCTCCGCAATCTGTTCACTCGCAGCAGCTCTTCCGGCCAGATCGGCTCGCACGCATCAGTGTGCGCTCCGGCGTGGTCGATCTAGACTCTGCACCCTTCTTTTTCGCAGTGCCCGTAGTACCTTCCATCAGCCAATTCAGGCCGATGGCTTTTAATTAGCTATCCAAAGGAGTTGACCATGCAACATATCATCGACCATGCAAAGCGTTTCGTTCGTGACGAAGACGGCGTAACCGCCATCGAATACGGACTGATCGCAGCCCTGATCGCCGTCGTGATCATCGGCGCCGTAACGACCGTCGGCAACAAGCTGAATTCGGTCTTTACGACGATTGGGAATGATCTGTAAGCCATGCGCCGACGGACGATGTCGATGCATTGATTCGTCCGTCTCCGCCGGGCCTTCCATTCTGACAGCGCTCTACAACCTACACAGGAGAGGGCAATGAATGCGATGAGAGAAGGGGCACGACTCGTTACGCTGATGCAGTCCTTCCGGATTGACGCAGCCCGCATCAAACGTTTCGTGTCGGACGAACAAGGTGTGACGGCCATCGAGTACGGCCTTATCGCCTCGCTGATTGCGGTGGTGATCATCGGTGCCGTAACGCTAGTCGGGACAGATCTGAACGCGGTGTTCACCACGATCGGAAACGACCTGTAGAGACGGGATTTGACGGGTGAGCGGATTTCCGTCTCTCCCGTCTTCCCGGGAATCGCTGGGTGTTCCACCGTCGAGCGAATCCGACGACGAACCAATTCGGGAGATAGCCATGTACGCATGGAGAGCCATTGCAAGGCAATTGCTGCGGGATGACGGCGGCGTCACTTCGATCGAATACGCACTGATCGGGTCGCTCATTGCAGTGACGATCCTCGGCGCGATCGCCACGCTTGGCAGCTCCTTGGGCAATCTCTATCAGCGCATTGCGACCAAAGTCGCGACGGCGCTTGGATAAACGCAGACGAACCGAATCGAGACTCGCCATGTTTCTGCCCCCACAACCCATTCCGGCATGCGTGATCGCCCTGGCTATCGTAACGGCCAGCACGGATCTCACATGCCGTCGGATTCCGAACCGCATCATCGCAATTGGCCTCGCCGCTGCATTTCTCGTGCAGGTCTGGTTGAACGGTCCGCTTGCCGGTAGTGCGCACTGGTTAGCGGGTGCCCTGACCGGTTTCGCGGTGTTGCTCCCCTTCTATCTGCTACGGGGCATGGCGGCCGGCGACGTGAAACTGCTCCTGACGATCGGCGCCTGGGTCGGGCCGGCGATGACCGTCCGTATCGCCTTGGCAACATTCGTTGTTGGTGGGATCTGGTCGCTATGCGTCACCCTGCGTCGCGGTCGTACAAGGCAACTGTTCGTGAATCTCTGGTGCATTGTAAGCAGCGCGTGGCGCCCCGGACGACAGATGGCCGGGAATCCTCAGTACCAGCAGATCGAATCGGTTGGATCACTGCCCTACGGTGTCGCCATTGCCGCTGGCACATTAGGTGTGTTGTTCGCATCGGCTGCATAGCCGAGGAAATCCGGGGTTGCCGCCAGCATGGACAGCCAGAACTTTACAGCCTGTGATGCCGGTCGCAAACCGGTCCAGGAGAACAGAGCGATGAACCAGCAGAACATTGAAGGCGGGAGTGTCGCACAGGTTACGCACCTCCCCGATCCTGCGCCGTCGTACAGCCGTCATGCGGAGGAATCCACCGTGTCGCTGCGTGCTCCGCGCACGCTCACAGAGACCGGACTGCCACAGGAGTTCGTGGCGCGGCTCGTACTCAAGTCCGTCCTGCTGCACGGCAAGTCGAGTTTCGCGGATCTCGCCGAGCGGCACAAGCTGTCGGTGGGCGTACTGGACGACGTGCTGGCATTTCTCGTGCGCGAACATCTGGTCGAGATCACCCACCGTGGTGCCAATGACATCGACGTGCAGCTTCGCCTCACGGACAGTGGCCGCAACCTCGCACAAGACGAAATGACACGCTGCAGATATTGCGGCCCTGCTCCCGTCGCGTTCGACGGCTATGCAGCAAGCGTGCGCGAACATTCGATTCGTCGGGTCCGCATCACGCAAGGCGATGTAAGTTCGGCCTTTCGCGACGTGGTCATCGATTACGCGCTGCTCGACGCAGCGGCGACATCGCTCAATGCTGGGCGCCCCCTGATGCTGCACGGCCTCGCGGGCAGCGGCAAGACCTTCCTCGCCGAGCGTCTCGGACTGCTGCTGCGCGGCAATGTGCCGATTCCCTACGCGCTCTACGTCGGCGGCGAAATCGTGCAGCTTTACGACCCACTCGTGCATCGCGATGCGCCCGAGCAAAGTCAGACGCAGGTGGCGGACCGGCGCTGGCGCATGTGCCGCCGCCCGGTAGTGATCTCAGGCGGCGAACTGACGCTCGAAGCGCTCGACCTGCGCCATGACGCCACGGCCGGCTTCTACCAGGCGCCGCCGCACATGAAAGCAAACATGGGGCTGTATATCGTCGATGATCTTGGGCGCCAGCGCATCGCGCCTCACGACCTGCTCAACCGTTGGTTGATGCCGCTCGATCGGGGCGTCGATCAGTACACGCTGCAATCCGGCTCGCGCTTCATTGCCCCTTTCGACGTATGGCCGGTGTTCTCCACCAATTTCGCTCCGACACAATTCGACGAAGCATTCCTGCGTCGTCTCGGCTCGAAGCTGTACGTCGGCCCCTTATCGGTCGATGACTATCGCGCCGTCTTCAACGCGCGTTGCGCTGCCCTCAAGCTCACTGCAGTGCAGACCTCATTCGACTACCTGCTGCACAACCTGCATCTGCCGAGCGGCAAACCGTTCCTGGCCTGCTATCCAGGCGATCTGCTCAGTCTGGTCTCCGCCACGGTGCACTACCGCGGCGCGGCGCGGGAAGTGACGGGGGAAGGACTGCGCGAAGCATGGCACAGCTATTTCGGCACCGCGATGGACCACGACAGTACTTACCCACCTATGACCGACCGGCCGGGCCAGCAGTTGGCAGTCGGTTGACCGGCAAGTATCCAATGACCTACGCAGGAGTATCACCATGAAAAACAGTCGCGCTTTAGTCATGTTGGCCGTCGCCATGGTGGCCGGTCTGGCCGCCGTAGTCTTTGCTTCTCGATGGCTGATACAAACCTCGTCGAACGCGGTTACGCCCATCGCGGTCGCGGCGGGCGACGTCAGTCTCGGCGAGCCGCTCAATGCAAATCTGATTCGCACCGTCAACTGGCCGACGGGAAGTGTGCCGCCTGGCGCGTTCACGGATCCGAAAGCGCTCGAGGGCCGTGTGGTGCGTGCGAGTCTCGGTCGCGGCGAACCCGTGATCGAGTCGAAGCTCGCGCCGATCGGCACCAAGGGCGGCCTCTCCGCCGTCATCGGTGAAGGCAACCGCGCCATCACGGTCCGCGTCAACGATGTGGTCGGCGTAGCGGGCTTCGCCCTGCCGGGCAACTACGTCGACGTCATCGTGAATACCCAGGAGCCGGGCAAGAGCGACGCTCAGCAAAGCATCTCGAAGATCGTGCTGGAAAAGATCCTCGTGCTCGCCGTGGCCCAGCAGGTCAATCGCGACGACACGGCGCCAAAGGTCGTCAACGCGGTCACGCTTGAAGTCTCGCCTGACCAGGCAGAAAAACTCGACCTGGCGCGCAGCGTCGGCACGTTGTCGCTGGTGCTGCGCAACCAGGTTGACAAGGCGACGCTACCGACCGGCGGCGCCACGAAGATCACGCTGCTAGGCACGCCGGTAGCCGCACCAGCCTCGGCACCCGCAGCTTTGCCCGCGCGGCCGGCGCGCGTGCACTACGCCGCACGACCAGCGGCGAAGCGAGATTGCGTCGGCGTGCTCTCGGGTGCGTTGGGCAGTGTGGAATGTTTCTAGGGCGGACGCGGCGGCATCTGCGAAGTCGAGCCGCCGCAGTTGACTCAACCAAGGCAAATAACTGAAGTCTCGATCGACCGAAGTCGAGAAACGGGGGCAGGAAAATGAAAACGAAACTGAGGTTCTCAACCGGTGGTGCGATGCGTAGCCGTTCGCTGAGCGGCGTCGTTCTCACCTCGGCGTTGTGCACCGGATTGCTCGTTGCACAAAGTGGCACGGCGCAGGAGGCGGTCGAGGGCCCTGCGCTCGAGAAGGCCCGACCGAATACGCCGCTGCCGGCAGGCCGTGCGCCAATACCGATGATGGTCAGCATGGCGCCCATGCCGGCTGGCGGGGCAGCCGGCGCATCCGTGCCGCTGCGCGGCCCGAACTGCAGTGGCGAGGTTCACGAAGAAACCAGCGTGGTCGTGCCGGTCGGGAAGTCGACACTCCTGCCTCTCGCAGAACCGGCACGCAACCGTACGCTCGGCAACCCCACGATCGTGCAAGCCACGCTGGTGTCGCCACGCACACTCTACCTTGTCGGCATGGCTGTCGGCACGACCAACATGATCGTTCAGGGACGCAGCGGCGGATGTCAGATTATCAACGTGATTGTCAACATCGACGCCAACGGCTTGCAGCAATCGCTTGGGCAGTTGTTGCCCGACGAGCGTGGCATCCGTGTATCGACCGCTGCGGGCAACCTGGTTCTCGGGGGGCACGTGTCGAGCTCGCCGTCGGCGCAACAGGCGCTTGAGATCGCGAAGGCGTTTGCGAGCGCACAGCCGACCCAGCAATCGCAGAACGGGTCCGGCACCCTTGGCAACGGGACCAACGTGAACCAGCAGAGTTCGAGCACCAGCAAGCCGGCCGAGGTGATCAACATGATGACGGTGGACGCGCCGCAACAGGTGATGCTCGAAGTCAAGGTCGCCGAAGTGTCGAAAACGCTCATCAACCAATTGGGCTCGGCGCTCAACATTCAGGGCGGCTTCGGCTCATGGAGCGGCGTGCTCGTGAGTAACCTGCTGGCCGGCGTATCGAGCCTCATTTCGGGCAGCAAGGCGAACAACCGCCCATTGAGCTTTGCCATCGATGCGCAGAAGACGGACGACCTCGTCAAGATCCTTGCCGAACCGAACCTCGTCGCCATCAGCGGCCAGGAGGCCACGTTCCTCGCAGGCGGGAAAATCTTCATTCCGGTGCCGCAAAGCAGCAGCACGGGGGCGACGACCATCACTTTGCAGGAAGAAGAGTTCGGTGTGGGCCTGAAGTTCACGCCGACCGTGCTCGCCAACGGCCGAATCAGCCTGAAGGTCGCACCTGAAGTATCCGAGCTGTCGCCGACCGGCATCACGCTCAGCGCGACCAACGTCAGCGGTGTGTCGATTCTGCCGCTCATCACGACGCGCCGTGCTTCCACGATGGTCCAGATGAGCGACGGCGAGTCGTTTGCGATCGGCGGCCTGATGAAGAGCAATGTGACAGGCGCGCTGAAAGCCATTCCCGGCATCGGCGAAGTGCCCGTGCTCGGCGCTCTGGCGCGCAGCACGTCATTCCAGCAGGACCTCACGGAACTCGTGTTCATCATCACGCCGCATCTCGTCAAGCCGCTGCAGACTGCCGACCTGCCACTGCCGACTGACAGCTTCTCGCAGCCGAACGAGGCTGACGTCTACGCAACCGGCAACATGGAAGGGCGTCACCCGAAAATGCGTACCGCGCCTGCCGGCACTCCTCCGGCCGCTTCACCCATGCCAGCCCCGGCTTCGGTGAACCCACCGGCGCCGTTGCCCTCGCCCGCACCGGCGCCGCAACCGCCAACCGGACCCGTCGCAACGGCGTCGCCGCAGTCCAGCGCGCAAGCGGCAGCGCTCGGCGCCGACCGGCCGCGCCTCATGCCGGATGCCACGGCCGGGACTACGGGCCCGGCGGACACACCGCCATCCGCGGAGACCGGAAAAACGGCCCGCGCCACCCGCATCGAAAGCGCCGCGGCAGGGATCGCCTCCCGCAAGGGTCGGCAAGACGTCGCGAACGCGGACGCTTCCAATCACGCGATCGAACATTGATGTGATGCCAAGGGGAATCTCATGAAACACGAACACTTTGCTTTCGCACGCTGGGCCACGCTCATCGTGCCGGTCTGCGCAGCGCTGGGCGGTTGCATGTCCAGCACACCGATCTGGGACGCGCATTTTGGCGAGGCACTCAAATCCGTCACTCAGGCGCAGATCATCGATCCGCACGCGGCTCAACATGCGCAGTCGGCTCAGGGTCTGGACGGCAAATCCGCCGCAGCGGCAATGGGCAACTACGACAAGTCATTTCAACAACCCGCACCCTCGCCGAACGCGTTTGTCATCGGCGTCGGAAGCGGGGGCGGCGGGGCCAGCGGTCAATAAGAACAATATGCACCGGGGGGCAACATGCGTAGCGTCAATCAATCTGGCAGGTGCGGTGCAGCTCGTCGAGGCGAGCGCGGCGCAGTGTCCATCATCGTCGCGTTGTCGCTCGTGGCGCTGATCGGCTTCGTCGGCCTTGCACTCGATCTCGGCAAGCTGTATGTGACCCGAAGCGAGTTGCAGAACAGCGCCGATGCCTGTGCGCTGGCCGCCGCACGCGATCTCACCGGTGCAACAGTCAATCTGTCTGTCTCCGAGGCGGCCGGCATGACTGCCGGCCATCTCAACTACGCGCTGTTCCAGAGCGGCGCCGTGCAGATGACAACAGACAGCAGCGTGCTGTTCAGCGATTCGCTGAACAATCCGTTCCTGCCCAAGAGCTCCGTCGCCACGCCGGCAAACATCAAGTACGCAAAATGCACGACAGCCAAAGCCAATATCGCAAACTGGTTCATACAGGTGCTTGGCGCGTTCAGCGGCACGAGCATAGCGAATGCCACCGTTTCCGCCACGGCCGTCGCAACTGTCGGCGCCGCGCAAACCACCTGCGCGATTCCGGCGTTCATCTGTAAGGCAGGAACCGAAACCACGCCACCGACAGCAGGCGAAACGTATACGGTCGGCCAGTGGATCGCGTCAAAAACCGGTGCGTCGCCGGCGTTCGGCCCTGGCAACTTTGGATGGGCCGCCCTCGACGGCAGCAATAGCGCCAATTCCATCAAGAATGAATTAACCGGGAATTATTGCGCTCTGCCCGCTGCCGGCGCGAACATCGGCTCGGCAGGCAACATGGTCGCCGACTCGGGCGCCTGGAACACACGCTTCGGGATCTACGGCACCTCGTACAAGGGGCCAGCCGACGGCGCACCCGACTTCACCGGATATGCGTACACCGCAACGTCGTGGCCCACGCTGAAGGACGCATACAGCAACTTCGTCAGCAAACGTCAAACGTTTCAGCCTTACCAGGGCGACACGCTCTCCGGCTCCAACACCAAAGGTACATACAGCGCGAGCAACTACCCGCTCGGTGCCGACCGGCGTCTCGCGCTTGCGCCCGAACTGGACTGCGGGGTGCTGGCAAGCAGCCACCAGGCTCCGGTCATTTCCTGGGACTGTGTGCTGATGCTTGACCCGATGGACTCCGGTGGCAACCCGGGCCCGGTCCATCTGGAGTACCGCGGTTCGTCGTCGGCGCCGGGAAGCCCGTGTGCGACGCAGGGTGTTCCTGGTTCCGGCAGCTCGGTCGGGCCGCAAGTACCAGTGTTGCTTCAATAGGGGACTGTCATGACCAAACGCTCCAGCCGTCCAGCTCGCATGCGCGGTGTCGCCGCAGTGGAATTCGCCATCGTGCTGATACCGCTCGTGACGCTCGTCGCCGGCGTGGCCGAATTTGGCCACGCAATTTACCAGTACGAAGCGCTCACAAAGGCCACCCGCAATGCTGCTCGCTATCTGTCGACTTACCTGCCGTCCGATAGCGCCTACCCGCTCGCACAGGCGCAGTGCCTCGCCGTCTACGGCAGTACGACCTGCGCGGCGCCGGGCAGCGGCGCGGAGCTCGTAGCAGGCTTGACGACCGCGATGGTGGTCGTGTGCGACAGTGCTCACACGACCAATTGCGCCGATGCCTCGGACCCCGCGCAGTTCACCAACGTCCCGACGTACGACAACGACAACGGAACCGGTCCTTCGAACGCAGCCGGCAGCATCAACCTCGTCGAGGTCAAGATCAAGGGGTATCCGTACTCACCGATCCTGACCTACTTCAATCTGTCGCAACTGACGTTCGGCAACATCGTCACCGTGATGAGGCAAGTGTCATGAATCCGAGCCCTCTTTCCCGGTCACCGCGACTGCGCGCACAACGCGGCGCGGCCGTGGTGGAATTCGCGCTGGTGGCAGGCATCTTGTGCACCTTACTGATCGGCATTTGCGAAATGGGCCGCGTGCTCTTTTACTGGAACACGGCGAGTGAAGCGGTCCGCCTCGGCGCACGTACCGCCACGGTTTGCGACGCCAATGCCGCGGTGATCAAAAGCAGGATAACAAGCCTGCTGCCTCTGCTCGCCGCATCCAATGTGGCCGTCACGTATACACCGTCCGGTTGCGATTCCGACGCCACCACGGCACGCAGCACGTGCACGTTGGTCACCGTCAGCGTCACCAACGTCAGCGTGAAAACCATGATTCCGTTCGTGCCCCTCACGCTAAAGATGCCACCGCTCACGACCACCCTGCCGCGCGAAAGTCTCGCAACGTCGACGGGCGGCGCCGTCTGTCAATAACACAACACACCCAGGCAGCCACGACCATGATCAATATTCTCATTGCTTCGGAAGACGCCACGCGATTGGCCAAAATCGTGAATCTGATCGGTGAATGCGGCAACTATCGCACGACCCGCGTGGCCGGGAGACCATCCTCGCTCGTTGAACGCGGCGACAGTCTGGACGCCTTCGACGTGCTGATCGTCGATGCAGTGTCACTCGAAACCGCCGAGCTTCCGGTCGTCGGCAAGCTGTGCAATCGACGCTCCCAGGTCACATCCATCCTGCTGATTCCAGATGCGTCGCCGCAGACGCTGATCGAAGCCATGCGGGCCGGTTTTCGCGACGTGCTCGGTTGGCCGCTCAACAAGGCTTCGCTCTGTGAGGCGCTGTCGCGCATCGAGAGTCAACTGGCATTGACTGGCACACATGAAACGCAAATCGTCTCATTCCTGTCCTGCAAGGGCGGAGCGGGCACCAGCTTCATCGCCAGCAATGTGGCTCATGCGATCGCCGATAGCCAGCAAAAACGCGTGCTGCTGATCGACCTCAACCAGCTTTACGGAGATGCCGCCTTTCTGGTCACCGACGAAAGACCACCGTCGACGTTGCCGCAGGTGTGCGCGCAGGTGGAGCGGATGGACGCGGCCTTCTTCGATGCCTGCCTCGTGCACGTGAGCGACACCTTTCATATCCTCGCCGGCGCGGGCGATCCGATCAAGGCATCGGAGATCAAGGAAGAAAGGCTCGAATGGATTCTGGGCGTCGCCGTTCCGCGCTACGACATGGTGATCTTCGATCTCGGACAATCGATCAATCCGCTCTCCATCGTAGCGCTTGACCGCAGCAATCAGATCCATCTCGTCTTGCAGGCGAGCATGCCGCATGTACGTGCAGGCCGCCGTCTCCAGGAGATTCTGGCGTCGCTCGCGTATCCGCCTGACCGTACGCGGCTGCTTCTTAACCGGTACACGCGCCATCAGGAACGCGCACGGACCGCGCTCGAGGAGGTTCTCGGCATGCGTCCCTATCAGATCATCCCGGAAGACGCCGACACCGTGTCGGAATCAGTCAATCACGGCGTGCCGGTAGCGAAGCTGAGCCACAACAGCGCGGTGTCACGCAGTCTGCTTGCGCTCGCGAACAACATCGTCAGCCTTTCAGCGGGATCCGAAGAGGCGCGCGTCAAGGCTGAGCCGCTGCTCAGCCGCTTCTTCGGACGCAGCCCGGCACCGAAGCTCAAGGCTATGTAACAGACACCATAGGAGACCATCATGTCGCTGCGTGAACAGATTTCCGCTCAACGCGTGCAGCCGTTCGGCGAACGCGAAAACGGGCAGCACTCGCCAAACCACATGGCACGGACCGCTTATCAGACGCTGAAACGCGAAATACATCAGTGCGTGCTCGAGCGAGTCGAACTGGAACGCCTGGCGCGAATGCCGCCTGAGCAGGTCCGTCACGAAATCGGTGCGCTCATTACGCGCATTCTCGAAGAAGAAAAGGCGCCGGCCAACGATCTCGAACGGCGGCAGCTGGTGATCGACGTCTACGACGAGATGTTCGGGTTCGGTCCTCTGGAAAGCCTGCTGCGCGACCCGACGATATCCGACATTCTCGTCAACACGTACAAACACACCTACGTCGAACGAAAAGGCCGACTCGAACTGACCGACGTGAAGTTCTACGACGACGCACACCTGATGAAGGTGATCGAGAAGATCGTGTCGCGCGTGGGACGCCGGATCGATGAATCGAGCCCGATGGTCGACGCACGGCTTCCAGATGGCTCACGGGTAAATGCAATCATTCCGCCCTCCGCGGTGGACGGACCGCTGCTTTCAATCCGGCGGTTTGCGGTCAATCCGCTGCAAATCTCCGACCTCATCGAATTGCAGAGCCTCACACCGCCGATGGCGGAGGTGCTCGATGCACTGGCGCGCGCGAAGGTGAACATTCTGGTGTCGGGGGGAACCGGCAGCGGCAAGACGACGCTGCTCAACGTCCTGTCGGGCTTCATTCCGGACAATGAGCGCATTGTGACGATCGAAGACGCGGCGGAACTGCAAATGCGGCAACAGCACGTGCTGCGGCTCGAAACGCGGCCACCGAATATCGAAGGGCGTGGCGAGATCACGCAGCGCACGCTGGTGCGCAATGCCCTGCGGATGCGACCAGATCGCATCATCCTCGGGGAGGTGCGCGGAGCCGAGGCGCTCGACATGCTCAACGCGATGAACACCGGTCACGAAGGATCGCTTGCCACCATTCACGCGAACACCCCGCGCGATGCGCTGACACGCCTCGAAAACATGATCAACCTCGGGGGCCTGTCGCTGCCGACCAAAACCATGCGCCAGCAGGTTTCATCGGCCATCTCCGTTGTGGTTCAGGCAGCGCGGTTGACCGACGGCCGACGCAAGATCGTGAGCATCCAGGAGATCACCGGCATGGAGGGAGACATCGTCAACATGCAGGAAATCTTCACGTTCAAGCGAACCGGTGTCGATGAGAACGGTATCGTGCGTGGGCGGTTTTGCGCAACCGGCGTACGTCCAAAGTTCGCCGAACGCTTGCAGGCATTCGGCGTCGCGTTGCCCGACCAGACCTACGACCCGGGGCGGCACTTTGAAACCACGTGATCCGGCTGAACCGATCCGCTCTTTTTGAATCGCGCGGTCTAAGGAGACCTGCATGAACCCGATCTTCTACGCATTCGCCGTCTTCCTGTTCCTCGCAGTCGTTCTCGCACTCGAGGGCGGGTACCAGTGGTGGAACAATCGTCACGGCCCTGCAGCCCGCCGAATCGAATCACGTATTCGCGCATTGTCCGCTGGAGGTCAGGTCCACAAGGAACGTTTGACGATCCTGAAGCAGCGCATGTTGAGCGAGTCGGAACTGCTCGACAAGCTGCTGATGCAAATGCCTCGCATCCAGACGCTCGACCTGTGGATTCAGCAAAGCGGACTGAAGTGGTCGATTGCGCGGTTGATCGGTACGACCTTCGCTTTGCCTGCAACCGTACTCGCTCTGGCCACATTCACGCCCGTACCGACAATGTTCGCGGTACTCGCGGCCCTGTGCACATCGGTACTGCCGTTTCTCCATGTGAGCCGTCGGCGCAGCAAGCGGCTGCGTCAACTTGAACGCCAGTTGCCCGATGTCGCTGACATGATTAGCCGCGCGCTACGCGCCGGACATGCGTTCTCCAGCGCCATCGGCATGGTCGGCTCTGAGTTCGCCGAGCCGATGGGTGCTGAATTCCGCATCACGTTCGACGAAATCAACTATGGCGTCTCACTGAACGAGGCCTTGATGAACCTCGCTACACGCGTACCGATCCGCGATCTGCGTTACTTCGTGATCGCGGTCCTCATTCAGCGGGAGACGGGTGGCAATCTGGCGGAAATACTGGACGGCATTGCAATGCTGATCCGCGAACGGCTGAAGCTGTTCGACAAGATCCGCGTGCTGTCGGCCGAAGGCAAGTTGTCGGCGTGGATACTTGGCCTGCTTCCGTTCGCCACCGCGGGCTTCATGATGGTCCTGAACCCGACTTTCCTCGACGTACTGTGGCAGGACCCGGCCGGCATCAAAATCATAGAGGCTGTGGTGTTCTCCATGTTTTTCGGCGTGCTGTGGATGCGGCGCATCGTGAAAATTCGCGTCTGATAGAGCTTCTCACATGCTCGCCGCGGAACAGAATATTTAGGAGTTGTTCATGCAAACGCTCGACTCGATGCATATGTTGTTGCTGGCCGGCCTTTTCGCGCTGGTGTTCGGCGCGGTATTCGCGGCAATGCTGCTGTTCTCTCCGCGCGATATGCGTCGGCGGATCGAACAGGCAGGAGGAGCCAACCTGCCCATATCAGAACAAGGCAACATGCCAACTGGGTCAGCATGGCTCGAAAAGCTCGCTGAGATCTCACAGCCGATTTCGAAACTATCGGTCCCCGTTGAGGGCTGGGAAAACTCGGCGCTGCGCGTGCAAATGATGAACGCAGGTTGGCGCACGCAGGGGGCCGCAGCACTCTACTTCGCCGCGAAAACCGTGCTTGCGCTCGCGTTGCCGCTGATTGCGCTTGCGTGGCTCGCCAGTACGCCACTCGCGGCGCAGAAGTACATGTCGATGGCCCTGCTCGCCCTGCTCGGCGCGATCGGCTATTACCTGCCGAATTTCGTGCTGACGCGTCGCATCGCATGGCGAAAGCGTGCAATTTTTGAAGATTTTCCCGACGCGCTCGACCTCCTCACAGTCTGTGTCGAAGCGGGTCTCGGCCTCGACGCGGCGCTAGTGAAAGTGGCGGGAGAAATCGAACTGCGAAGCCCAGTGGTCGCAAGCGAACTCCAACTGATGCTACTGGAAATGCGCTCCGGGTTTACCAAGGAGAAAGCGCTACGCAACCTTTCTCTGCGCACCGGCGTGGAGGATGTCGACGCCTTTTGCGCAATGCTGGTTCAAGCCGAACGTTTCGGCACCAGCATCGGCTCTTCGTTGCGCGTACTTTCTGACACCCTGCGCACACGCCGCCGGATGCGTGCCGAAGAGCAGGCCTCGAAGATCGCGTTGAAGCTCCTCTTCCCACTCATTTTCTGCATCTTTCCTGCCCTTCTTACTGTCCTGCTGGGTCCGGCGTTTATTCACATCTACAGGATTCTGCTCCCCACGTTGAGCGGGGGCTAGCACGTGATCAAACGGCCTAGACAGCAAGGGACACACGAGACGGCATGACGCGCGTCGGACATCGGCGATGTGCATCGAATCTGACTTCCCAGGTATAAGTACGCATTTACCCATCAGCAAGTCGGGACGTTATTCCTGTACATGATCTTTGACCACGACGCTGGAGCAACAGTATCAAGACTATTTTCTTTGGCGTTCACAGCGAGTAGCATCGACATACCAAACGTCGTTGCGCTGTCGATTGTCAGGCGGGCAATGAAAAAAGAAAGTAGGACAGGGGGAGTGTCATGGCAAATTCACCCGACCATTTTCGAACGAGTTCCTGCGTGAGTGCCGACTCGGCGCAGTGCGCCCCCCCACTCCAGCCGGACACCCAGCGCCGGGTGATCTGCGTCGCTCGCGCACCCGACGAAGCGCTGATCGAAGAAATACGTTCAGTCGGCTGGGAAGTCGTCCTGGCGAAAACCGCCGCCGGAGCCGAGGCTGCGACGAAGAAATGTGGCGTAGCCGCGGGCCTGATAGATTTCGACGGTTTTACGCCGCGCGACTTTCCTACCCTGAAGGCATGTCTGAGCCAGACTACGATCGGCTGGGTGGCAATCACTGCTGAGGGCAAATCGGCAAGCAAGGCGGTTCGCGAACTGATTCGCAACTTCTGTTTCGACTACGTTACGCTGCCGCTGCCGGCCGAGTGGATTTCGCATGCGCTTGGCCACGCGCGAGGGATGGCGGCACTGGACTACGTCGATACGGCCACCGGCGCCCTGGTCACGGACGACAATACGATGGTGGGCACCTGCGAAGCAATGCAACAGCTGTTCAGCACCATCCGCAAGGTCGCAAACACGAACGCCAGCGTGTTTATCTCCGGCCAATCAGGTACCGGAAAGGAACTCACCGCCCTCGCGATTCACAGGTGCTCACCGCGCCGAAAAGCGCCTTTCGTTGCGATAAATTGCGGCGCGATTCCACATCATCTTTTGCAATCTGAACTTTTCGGCTATGAACGTGGCGCATTCACTGGCGCGCACGAACGCAGGATCGGCCGCATCGAATCGGCGAACGGGGGCACCCTGTTTCTCGATGAAATTGGCGACACGCCGCTTGAGACCCAAGCCGGCCTGCTGCGCTTTCTACAGGAAGGAAAAATCCAACGGCTCGGTGGCAACGAGTCGATTCCCGTCGACATACGCATCATTTCAGCGACCCACGTCGACCTCGAGGCCGCCATACTCGCAGGGCGTTTCCGCGCCGACCTGTTCCATCGCCTGTGCGTGCTGCGCGTTGACGAACCACCGCTGAGCGCGCGCGGTAAGGATATCGAAGTCCTGGCGTACTACGTCCTGCAGAAGTACAAAGCCGACAGCACCCACAAGATTCACGGCTTCACGCCGTCGGCCATAGACGCAATGCACAAGTACCACTGGCCGGGGAACGTGCGCGAGCTGATTAATCGCGTGCGCCGTGGGCTAGTCATGGCTGAAGGCAGGCTGCTGACAGCCCGAGATCTCGATCTCGACCTCGAATCGCAGACGGCCGGAAGAACAGCGACGCTCGATTGTATACGTGAACAAGCCGAGCGCAGTGTCATTGAAACCGCTTTGCTGCGACACGATTACCGGCTGGGAGAAACAGCGACGGCCCTCGGCATTTCGCGTGGCACGCTGTATCGGCGAATGGTCGCTTACGGAATGCACGTCGCGGAAGATACGGATTCAGACAATACGGGTGCGGAATTGGATGGGGATGTGCCCATCTGAATGGCAACCTTCCGATTTCACGCGGCCAGCATACCCGTGATGATCAGCGACGCGAGAAGTACGCGAAATTTCTTCATGTCTTATCTCCTGTCAGATCCGCGGCTTACCGGCTTGGGGAAGCACTGAAACGGGCAATCGGGAATCGCCGCATCTCCTATTCAGCTAATCAGAGCCATTAGCGAGTACTGACTGCTGCCCGAGGGTGAATTTATTCGAGATCCGGGCCTCGCGTTCTCCCTGATGCGGCAGCAGGCTGTCGAGCGAGCGCAATTGCGCATTGGCCAGGCACTGCGGATGCACGCTGCATCACATGCAAATTGGCGCCCAAGGTTTCTCCCGGCACGCCAGCAGTTTGCCAAACATTCTGGTTACTGATCGTTGCAATTTATTCGATTCACTTACAGGGCGTTTCCGTATTCTTCAGCTCACAACAATGAAGGAGGATTCCCCATGAAAACGATACTCAGAACGCTGACGTGCATGCTGGCGTTTCCACTCGCGCTTGCCGCATGTGGAGGCGGAGGTGGCGATGGCGGCAGCACGGCCACTGGCACGCTCCATGTCCAGATGACAGACTCCCCGTCATGCGGCTTCGATCATGTCTATGTGACGGTCAGCAAGGTTCGCGTCAACACGAACGCGCAGGCCGGTGACGCTGACGGCGGCTGGACTGACGTGGCGTTGGCGAGTCCGCAGAAGATCGATCTGCTGTCGTTGACCAACGGCGTGCTGGCCGACCTCGGACAAACCGCGTTGCCCTCTGGCCAGTATCAACAGGTTCGTCTGGTGCTCGCGCAGAATCAGGGCAACGCATTGGCGAATTCGATTGTTCCAACGGGTGGCAGCGAGCAGCCGCTTGACACGCCAAGCGCCACGCAAAGCGGCTACAAGATCATCCGGCCGTTCACGGTCCAGCCCAACACACTGGTCGATCTCGTACTCGACTTCAACGCGTGCAAATCGATCGTCCAGAAAGGTAACGGCTCGTACAGTCTGAAGCCGGTCGTGACAGCGACGCCGACGGTCGTGAGCGGCACGATCTCTGGCTATGTCGCGCCAAGCGAAGCCGGAGCCGCTGTCTATGCGGAGCAGAACGGCCACGTCATCAAGGGCACCGTTGCCGACAGCAACGGACAGTTCGTCCTGACGCCGCTCGAGCAGAGTTCCACCAACGGCAACTATGATGTCGTCATCGTGCAGAATAACGTTGCGACGGGTATCGTGCGCTCGGTGCCGGTCGTTGTGAATACATCGACAGTCGTGGCCACGTCGTCGGCACCGATCGTGCTGCCGCCCTCCGCGATGCACGTCGCAAGCGGGACAGTTCTGCCGGTCAGTGCGCAGGCCATCGTACGAGCGCTGCAATCGATCAGCGGTCTAAATTATGAAATCACGACCGCGAACGCCAACCTGGATACCGGCAACTACGCGCTGAACCTGCCCGCCGCCGCGCCAGTTACTGGCACCTATACGGGAAACCTGCCGGTTGCGCTTTCCGCTGGGAGTGCCGCCGGACAGTACACCGCGGAAGCCGATAGCGTGAGCGGGGCGACCCAATCGTCCGCAGTCAATGTATCGACAGCCGATCAGGCCAACGTCAACTTCAGTTTCTGACGATCATTACGTGATGAAGGAAGGGCGAATGCCCTTCCTCGAGGAACCCCATGAAAAAAATCTTCTGTCTCCTGATAACGAGTGCCGCCCTGTTGGGCGGCTGTGCGCTCTATGTGCCTGATTCGCCGGGCGTGGTCGTCGTGCCGCAGGGTGGGCCCCAAGGCGGTCCGGGCAACGGCTTCTGCCCACCTGGACAAGCTAAAAAGGGGAATTGCTGACGAGACGACTGATGGGCCAACGGGGCGCTCGCAGGACGCTGGACCCTTGTAACCAACTGTAAGTGGCGCAATCTCGTGCCGACGGATCAGGGCTCGATTTCTCGGCCGACTCCTTGCATTGGCCTCTTCATCGGCTACCATAAATGTAGCCTGCATTAATACTTTTCGAATGAAGACAATACTCCATTTAAAGCAAATTAATCAGAATAAATGTCATGGCGTTCCGAATCCTACAGCTCACCAATAGCCGGCCTTGGCGGTGCTTATGCTCGACTCATCTGCGCTATCGCCCCGCCGTTGGCCGGGAGCTGGCCTTCTTCTAACCTTCGTTGCCGTCGGCGCGCTCGCGAAGCCTGCTTGTCCAGACTGGGTCGTCACCCCGGCAGGGAGCGCGTTTAATTTAGCGGCGCTCATTTCGGACAACGGATCTCCCGGTGCGGCACTCGAGAAGGTGCGCAACGCCATTGCGCGTGTCAATAATGGCGGCGGATGCCAATCAATCGCCGACCCGGCTGCTTGCGAAGAAACGATTGCGCTTGCCAACAAAGCCGTAGCAGCTTTGGAGGCATGCGGGACACCCAACGCTCCTTCCAAGCCCGCTCCGAGAGCGCGACACTTTATGGAGACAGAAAATTAACCTGGCTCGTAGAAAAGACCTTCACCGACCAGATTAAGACGCGCGACTCAAATGCTGGTTGCGAGGTCTCGGATGATCCTTGGACTGCACGATCCGCCGCTAAGATTGCGCTTGAGCGAACGGCGCACGTGCCGCGTCGATGAAACAGGCTTCGATAAAATCCCCCGTTGGGGCGGCGCCACCACCGATGCTCCCAGCGCCGCACCGCAACGCGTGGTTCATAGATG